>NZ_CEWDFQ010000191.1:0-5917 GCF_982438285.1 Acetatifactor sp.
GTAACCTTTAACACCGATATCGAAAACTCCAAGCGGCTTGCCTATGTGGGGAGCAATTACACCAAAAGCGGCGCAACCGCCGCCGGGCTTCTCAAGCTTATGACCCATGGAGAGGTGCATGTGGGAATTGTCACCGGCTCCTCCGGCATACTCTGCCACACAGAGCGGATTGCCGGGTTTACAGAGACACTCCGCCCCTGGCAGGATCACATACACATTACGGAAATCATAGAGGTTCACGATGATGAGATTGAAAGCTACGAAAAGACTACTGCCCTTTTGCAGGCGCATCCTGAAATCAACGCGCTTTTTTTTGCAGCAGGAGGCGTATACGGGGGCTGCCGCAGTGTATGTGCCTTAAACCGCAAGAACCATATCTGCATTGTGGCCTTTGACAAGGTGCCCACCACGAAAGAGCTGGTGGCTGACGGCACCATTTCGGCCATTATCTGCCAGCAGCCCAAAATCCAGGGCAGCAAGCCCCTCGCGCTTTTATTCGCCTATCTGACCACCGGGGAGCGTCCGGAAAAGGAGTACAGCTATGTAGCGGTAGACATCCGGATTCGTGAGAATATATAAGCTGTTTTATTTCTTAAGATTTCTCCGACACTATTGTCATTCACTATATCTTGTATTATAATAGGTACAATGACTACGAAATATAGGTCTGTATCATTTCAAGCAACCAATGGCAGAAGGCTCGGGGAGAATTGATTTACCAATGAACAAATCGGATTTAGATAGAAACGCATATATGCCGGGCGGCTCTTACGCCCGCCGCGGATACCTGCGGTGGTGGCATTCCTTTGTGGGTACACAGGAGGAAACAGGGGAATCGCGCACCTTTTTTGTGGAATATTTTATCATAAATCCGGGGTTTGGGAGCGATCAGCCTATTTTGGGCCAGCATCCCTATTTTAAAAAGAGGGGCATGAAGCCTTCCTATGTGATGATAAAAGCCGGTGTTTTTCCCGCCAGGGTTTCCAGCGAAGAAAAGCTGCCTGGCAAAGAGCTTCATTCTTTCTACCCCATCTCCTCCCTGAAGGCTACGGGAAAGCCTCTTGTGATGCAGATTGAGGATTGTTTCTACAGCGAAAATCATATTTCCGGCTTCGTAGATGTCACAAAGCAGGAGGCCAGGCACCGCAGCCTTATGACAGATGCCGGCAGCATGGAATGGGATTTAGAAATACACAAAGCAGTTTCCTGTCACACCGGCATTCTCTCCAGCGCCTTTTTTACGGCTTTGCACGCATTGAACAGCTTTTGGCACGGGGAAGGCATACGCACCTTCTACCGGGGGCATGTGATTCTGGACGGAAGCCTTTACCGGGTGGAACCGGAAAGCTGCTGTGGATACGCCGATAAGCATTGGGGACGAAACTACAATCACCCCTGGTTTCAGCTTTCCTCCTGCCGTCTTACCAGTGAGCGTACCGGCAGAGAGCTGAAGCATTCTGCTCTGGCCATTGATGGCTGCTGTCCTCGTTTTTTGTGTTTTACCCTAAAGCGGCGGCTGATGATTCAGCTCACTTATATGGGAGAGGACTTTGAATTTCTTTTCGCCAAACCCGGAGGCTTCTGCCGCTCAAAATGGAAGATGAAGGAGACCAACAAACGCTATATCTGGCACATCAAGGCCCAAAACAAGGATGCCGTGATCCGCATTTCGGGCTGCTGCAGAAAAGATAGAATGATGCCCCTTCGCTATGAGACGCCGGAGGGCGCAAAACCATCTCCCACACTGTGGGGCGGAGGAAACGGATACGGAACCATCCAGATTTACAGAAGGGTTTCGGGCAAAAAGCAGCTGATTGACACACTGTCCTTTGAAAACGCCCTTTTTGAATACCAGTCCTGGCATAAAGAAAGAAACGACACTAAATAGTGCCGTTTCTTTCTTTATGCCGCTTTACCAGATCGGCAATAGTCACATTGTCTACCACTTGATTGATGGCCGCATAAAGCTCCTTCCAGACGCCAAGCGTCTCGCAGATATCGCACATCCGGCATTCGTCAGCCTTTTCATCCAGGCAGGCTACAGGGGCAAGGGAGCCCTCCGTCAGGCGCAGTATCATTCCCACCGTGTATTCCTCCGGATTCTTGGCGATGCGATAGCCGCCTCTGGCTCCCCGCACGCTTTTTACGCACCCGGCCCGATTCAGCACAGAAATGATCTGTTCCAGATACTTTTCAGAAATGTTCTGACGCTCTGCAATTTCCCTTACCTTGATACATTCTCCCGTATCGTGCAGTGCCAGGTCAAGCATAACCCGCACCGCATATCTGCCCTTTGTTGATATTTTCATGTTACCATTCCTTTTTTGTCTGGTTTATGTGTAGGGAATGACCGCCCCGTTATAGTTGTCCAGGATATACTGTCTGATAGTATCCGACTGCAGAGCCTCCACAAGAGCCTTGATCTTTTCCAGCTCCTCATTGCCTTCCTTTACCGCCACCACATTCACATAATTGGCTACGGTCTCCGACTGGCTGCTCTCATACAAAAGCGCGTCCTCAGCAACCGTCATGCCCGCCTGCATTGCATAATTGCCATTAAGGATGCCAAAGGACACCTCAGAAAGCATTCTGGGAATCTGAGCCGCTTCCAGCTCCACAATCTCAATATTATAAGGATTCTCCACAATGTCGTTTACTGTTGCGTTCAGTCCCGCACCCTCTCTCAGGGTGATATAGCCGTTTTCCTGTAAAAGCAGCAGCGCCCGCGCTTCATTTGACGTGTCGTTTGGCACCGCAATGGTAGCCCCCTCCATATTGGAAGTGTCCGTCTGGGTTCCGGGATACAGACCAAAGGGCTCATAATGAATATATCCTGCGCTTACAAGGTTCGTTCCCCTCTCCTCATTGTAGCTTTCCAGATAAAGCACATGCTGAAAGTAGTTTGCGTCAAACTCTCCGGAATCCACCACATTGTTCTGCTGCACATAATCGTCAAAGATCTGCACCTCCAGGGTATAGCCCTGTTCCTCTAAAATCGGCTTTGCCTGCTCCAAAATTTCCGCATGGGGAACTGCCGACGCCGCCACCCTAATGGTCTTGTCATCCGTCTCCGTTCCCGCGCAGCCTCCAAGCACGCCTGTGCCCAGCACTGCCACTGCAGCCAGGGCCAAAATCTTCTTTTTCATAATTTGCCTCCTCATTCTTTCTATTTCAAACGTCTATCCAGCTTTTTAGACAGCTTTGTGCCCACATACTGCAGAATCTGTACCAGAAGCACCAAAAGCACCACTGTCACCAGCATGATATCCGTCTGATAGCGATGGTAGCCATACCGGATGGCAATATCTCCCAGGCCTCCGCCTCCCACGGCGCCCGCCATGGCCGAATACCCCAGGATGGTTCCCAGGGCAATGGTTCCTCCCACAATCAAGGAAGTCCTTGCCTCTCCCAGCATCACCTTCCAGACAATAGTCCAAAGTCCCGCTCCCATACTCTGAGCCGCTTCAATGACCCCCTTGTCCACCTCCAGCAGCGAGGACTCCACCATCCTGGCCACAAAAGGAGCCGCCGCAAGGGTCAGGGGCACAATGGTTGCCGTTGCGCCATAGCTCTGGCCCACAATAGCCCTGGTCAGCGGAATCACAAGAATCAATAAAATCAAAAATGGAATGCTTCTCACCACATTCACCACCGTATCCAGCAGCTTATATATGATTTGGTTGGGCCTGAGCCCCTCCTTGGCGGTAAGCACCAGAGCAATCCCCATAGGCAGCCCCAAAATGTAAGCAAACAGAGTAGACACCAATGTCATATAAAGGGTAACCAGGGTTCCCTCCGCCAGCATCATCACCGTTGCATTATTCCACATAAGAATCCAGCTCCTTTACCGTAAGTTTTCTCTCCTGCAAAAAGCGTATCATCCTTTCCGCCGCCGTGTCATCCTCCGGCAGCTGCAGGACCATCTGTCCATGGGCAATGCCTCCTATGTCCTTGGTGTCCGCCATCAGAATATTCACGGGCGCCCGGCATTCCAGAATCATATTGGCGATCACAGGCTCAAAGGAGGATTTTCCGTCAAACACAATACGGATACAGCGTTTCCCCTTCATTTTTTCCGTGGGCTTGTCTGCCATAAACACAAGCCTTCTGGCCGCCGCTGTCTGAGGGTTGGAAAACACCTCCTCCACGGTTCCCTTCTCCACCAGCTCTCCTGCGTCAATAATAGCCACATGGCTGCAGATTTCCTGCACCACCGTCATCTCGTGGGTGATAACGACCATGGTAATTCCATATTTTTTGTTGATCTCCTGCAAAAGCTTAAGAATCGCCTTGGTGGTAGTCGGGTCCAGGGCGCTGGTAGCCTCGTCGCACAAAAGTATCTTGGGATTGTTGGCCAAAGCCCTGGCGATAGCCACCCTCTGCTTTTGTCCGCCCGACAGCTGGGCGGGATAACTCTCCGCCTTTTGCGCCAGCCCCACAATCTCCAAAAGCTCCATGGCTCTTTTTCTGGCCTGGGCCTTTTTTTCTCCTCTGATCTCCATGGGAAAACACACATTATCCAGCACATTTCTCTGCATGAGCAGGTTAAAATGCTGAAAGATCATGGCAATATCTGTGCGTACCTCCCGCAGCTTTTTCTCTCCCAGAGACGACAAATCCTGATCCTCTATCAAAACCGTCCCCGCGGTCGGCTTCTCCAGAAAATTCAGGCACCGCACCAATGTGGATTTTCCGGCTCCGCTCATGCCGATAATCCCGTAAATCTCACCCTTATGGATGGATAGGCTGATGCCCTTTAATGCTTCTACCTTACCCTCCCGCCCGCTAAAGGTCTTGGTGACATTTTCAATCCGAATCATGGTTTCCATACGCTTGTATCCTTCCTATGGGCTTTAGGGCACACCCATTACAGCCTCACGATTTTACTGCATTTTATCATAAGCCTGCTCTGGTGTAAACATGGGTGTGGACAGATAACGGTCTCCGGAGTCAGGCAAAAGAGCCACAATGGTCTTTCCCCCGTTTTCCGGACGCTTAGCCAGACTAGCTGCGGCGTAAAGGGCCGCTCCGGAGGTAATCCCTGCTAAAATGCCTTCTCTATGGGCCAAAAGCCGTCCCGCCTCATAGGCCTGTTGCGTCGTCACCGTGATAATTTCATCATACACCCGGGTATTTAATATAGAAGGAACAAATCCCGCTCCGATTCCCTGGAGCTTATGGGGGCCCGGCTTTCCGCCTGACAGCACAGGAGAATCCGCAGGCTCCACCGCTGCCACCCTGATCCCCGGATTCTTTGCCTTGAGATAAGCTCCCACGCCCGTGATCGTTCCGCCGGTACCCACGCCCGCCACGAAAATATCTACCTTTCCATCCGTGTCCTCCCATATCTCAGGGCCCGTGTATGCCGCATGGGCCGCCGGATTGGCAGGATTGTCAAACTGTCCTAAGATCACCGCTCCAGGAATGGTTTTCTTAAGCTCTTCCGCCTTCTCTATAGCGCCCTTCATTCCCCTGGCGCCTTCCGTCAGCACAAGCTCTGCGCCATAAGCCCCAAGAAGCGTTCTTCTCTCCACGCTCATCGTATCCGGCAGAGTCAAAATCGTCCGGTAGCCCTTGGCGGCAGCCACACTTGCCAGACCAATGCCCGTGTTTCCCGAGGTAGGCTCAATGATAACCGCCCCCGGCTTTAAAATCCCCTTCTTTTCCGCTTCCTCCACCATGGCCAGGGCAACCCTGTCCTTTACGCTGCCCGCCGGGTTGAGATACTCCAGCTTCACCAAAAGATCCACCCCTGTAATATTCTGGTCCTTCATATAATTCTCCACCCTAAGCAGCGGGGTCTTTCCAATCAACTGTGTGCTCTTTGTAAATATTCTGCTCATACTCTCCTCTTTTCCGCGTCGTAAACGCTGCGCAGCACCTTTTGTTTCTTTCCGGTTATTTCCCAGTAATTATA
>NZ_CEWDFQ010000192.1:0-5875 GCF_982438285.1 Acetatifactor sp.
GGCGGGTATCACATGGAAAACCGTAATGAACGCTATCCGCGCTTTATGCGATAGCTGTATTTCATAAAAGCAAAGGGGGCTATATGGGCTATCTGGCAGCGACGGGCGCATATATGATAATAGCACTTGCAATCGGCTTTATCGCTGGCGTATGCTGAAATCACTTTTTCACGTTACATTTGCACTTTTTTATGTCGCAATTCCTTTCCCTTTTCAGTTCCATGCCAATGGACTTTTCCATATCTTTAGAGATCAGCCGACAGGAAGCAAGAGCAGTCAGTCTTCAAGGATATCCATGCTGCCAGCTATATCCCCCAGCAAATCCTCTAACAAATTCTCCTGATACCCAGCCCTTCTCTCTCTTCGCACACTTTCTGCAGTAGAACATAATATGGGATTCTTTAAACGGTCCAACTTAGCCAGCCGCCTGTCGCTCAACTTTTCTTCTGAAATTGATTTATCATAATCCTCTGCATTCATCCTCCACAAATGAACTGCCTCTCCATATCGCTGCCATAATCGGTCTGCGATATCCATTCCCTCCGGATCCAAATCACCGCTATAATAGATAACCGCACCGCTTTTCGCCAAATGTGCCAATACCTGAAATGCGGCCGCACGCAGCTGTCCGGAGGTACACAATATGGCTGCATTATACTTCTTCGTATTTTCTGCTAAATACAAAAACACCATCTCATTTTCAACCACATATACTTTATGGCCGTCCGCCTTTACTTTTGTAATAGATTTCAAATTCTCTGCTGTAAGCACATAAGGCTCTTTTCGACGATAAAAAGCTTCGTAGGCAGGGTGTAATCCATCTGCCGTCTCTATCTGCACCCCCAAAACATGAACCATGCTTGCAATACTATCGGATACAAGTCCCACCGCCTGCATACATTCACGCCATTCATAAGCATTTTGGGGCATAGTGAAATTTTTCCAAAAGCAGACAGCATGCGTAAGTAATTGTGCCGCCGTTGATCCTCTGTCAAAATAGTGTGGATTTCCGGAAACCTCTGCTGCAAATACCGCCAAAAGATTCTCTTCACCGTCCCTTTTTTCCAGCCAAATCAATGCCTTTCCCACATTTCGTACAAGAAGCTCTGCCTCCTTAGAATTTCTTGCAAATTCTTTGATCAGTATTTGATAACCAAACTTTTTATGACATTGCAATTCCCTTATCCATGCAGGCACAACCGATGCTTTTTCAGCGCAGCCTTCAAAGTAAGTAAAAAGTTCGTTGAAAAAAACATCCTTTTCCACCTGAACCTTAGTTTTTTGCTCCTGATTCGTATACAGCGGGCTTTCAAAATAATCTTCCAAAACAGACTTCATGTCAATTGGTGCAAAGCGCGTTTTCTGCAATCCCCGTTCAAATTCCTGAAAAGTAATTTTTACAGTTTCGTCCCCAAAAGCCTTCCCAACAATCCCACCGATCGCACGTCTTTCTTCCTCTGAAGCCTTTTTCAGCGTAATGCTTCCCGCCGCTCTTCCATAGCTTTCCCATTTTTTCCGAAACTCCTTCATACATCTGCTATAGGCTGGGTTTCTCTTCAAATAAGCAGCACATTCTCCATTATTGCACATCTAATATCCTTTCATGCCCATTCCAAATATAACGAATCACCGTCACAATCTGCGAGTTCATTGGCCGATGAAGCTCCGCAATCCTGATTCCCTTTACCGTTTCATAGCATCCCCATAAAGATTGAGAATTCATGATATAATCAAAATCCATCTTATGTACCAGCTCAAACATACTGCTGATATTTTTGTCATCCACTCCGGCAAAGGCTTCATCCAAAGCGATCATACGCGGATGTTCTTCATAATCCGTTTTTTTATACTGAGCGTTTACTGCCGCAAAAAGCGGAACATACATTGCCATTGCCTTTTCACCGCCGCTGAACCGGTTAAAAGCAGCATTTGTAAGCGGCTTTTTGTTTTCTTCTCCCCGCCTGTAAAACATTTTAAATTCAAACCATTTGCGATAATCCAAGGCATCACGGACCAATTCCATATAATTGATCAAACCACCCTCTTCCTCCAGTTTCATTTTTTCAATTCGGATTTTACTTCTAAAATGTCCTGCAACCTTTTCAATATCTTCTACCGTCAGCAAATCACGGTCTCTTAATAATATCTGTTCTAATTCCGCCGTATCCAGCTCCACCTCATTTTCCGCACTGCGCGGCTTCCACTCCAGCGAAAAACTAAGCCCCATGGAGGTATCAAGCTCCTTCATCAGGTTTGACATATCCTTTACCCAGTTTCGGCTTTCCGCAATCCGGTCTGTAAGCTGATGGCTGATGGTTTGAGATAGAATATCTTCAAATAATTCCCGATCCTTTTGCTGAATCAAAAGCTCTGTCTCATCTATGGCAGCTTTTATAATCTGGTAAAATTCTTCCAAAAATACCCTTTTCCCATTCCACGCAGACACCACACGGACTCTCTTACGCAGAGGCTGGAATTCTGCCCCCGTGCCAGGCCATTCTCCTGCCGCTTCAAAGCATTCCTCCAGCGAGGTTCCATAATTAGCAAGACTGCCATTATGTCTCTGATATACCTGAATCAGCGACTGCAGCATATCTCCATACTCACGGTTCTTATCGCTGTCTCTCAATAATCTGACAGCTTCTCTGGCGCATTCCGCCAAGGTATGTGTTTGCCTTTCCACAACCAATTTTAATGCAAGTTCCTCTTCAAAAAATTTGCGCAGAATTGTCTCCTCTGCAATCAATTCCTGTAACCGTGCCTTTTTCTGTGGCTCCGCTTCCATCAGATTTTTCAAAATCTGATCCTTACGTATACTTTTTTCCCCTAGAGCCTTTTCCTGTTTCTCAATGTTTTCAATTTCCTGCTGCAGCAGCTCCAGACGCTGTGCCTTTTCTGCTATCTCCGGACGGCTTAAATATTCCTTATACTGGCCAATCTTAATATCACATTCTTTCACCTTGATATCACAGGAACGTTTTTCCTCCCAGGCCTCATCCATTATCTGCTTATCCTGCTCCAAATAATCCTGTCCAGAAATATATTTTCCTCTTTCTGTCTCCACCTTCAAAAGCAATTCCTTACAGCTCTGCCATATATGCTGGTATTCTTCAAGGGCGCCCAAGGCTTCCTCATACTCTTTTTGGGTTCTTCCATAAGGGAAAGATTTGCACTTTTTGAGCATCGCCTGATACTGCGCCTGCTTTCTGTCCCCATATTCTTTTTCCTTCTGCTCTTTTTTTATGTACTCTGCCAAAATACGTTCTAATTCCGCTTTACAGTCTTTTTGGCGTTCAAACGACAGACTCAATTCTTCAAAATCCGGGATATTCTTATATTCATATTCCAGCTTCTCCATACCCTTCTGGGCGCACGTTAGCTTCTCCTGCAGCTGCTGCATTTCCTGTCCGACATTCTCAATTTCCTGCTGCAAAGCTTCTATTCTCTGCGCCTTCTTCTTTTGTCTTGTCAGATATCCCAGAAACTCTGCTTCTGTCTTTTTGGCTCTTCCGGCTAATATCCCTTGTATGAACTGTCCATTTTTACCAAGATAAATGCCATTTCCCGCTTCTGGATTTTCATAAATATTGCTTAAAATCTTCTGAACACTTTCTTTGATTTCTGATGTCAGCTCCTCATTCAAAACCAGCTTGGAAAAATTCGAAGCTCCCTTCGCCGGTACATAAATCACGGTATCCAGAAACTCCGGACACAATTCTTTCATTTTTGCAAAATTCTGTTCTGACACAACCAGGGCATCCAGCAGTCCCATACTCTCCAGCTGAGCTTCCAATTGTGCGCAGTCTGCTTCACTCAGTCCGTCTGAAAATTCTACCGTCTTATAAAATGGAACCGCGGCTATTCCTGCTTTTTCCAAACACTGTCTGGAATATATGGTACTCTCACTCCTGTCAGGCTCGATTTCCTCCCTGCTTTGTATCGCTTCCAGCTCCTGTTTTGCCGCATTCAGCTTTTCAGTGCTGACACGGATTTCCTGAAAAATCTCTTGTTTCCTTTCAAGCCATGCTGACCTTTGATTTTCGTAATCATTCCGCAGTAATGCCTGAATTTTTTCAGCATTTGCAATGCTTTGATATTCACGAATCTGATTTTCTGCTTCTTTCAGCACCGCTTTCTGCGGTTTCCAGGATTCGGAATTTTCTGCATGAGAATATAACTGTATAATCCAATTATCCTGACTTAACAGTATCCGATGCTCCGCCTCCGACAGATTTTGTTCCTTTTCAATTTTATACCTGCGGACCAATTCCAGCTCTTCAGCGGCTTCGTCATATTTACGCGATATTTCTTCGAAATCGCGAATCAGCCTATTGCATTCTTCCACTGATTTTTTATATAAGAACAGGCTGTTGGAAATTTCTTCCACCCCCCTTGTCTGCTCCATCCCAACAAAGCGCAAAACCGTTTCATGCCCGTCCCACTGAAGTATTTCCTGCTGTTCCCCCAATCCCTGCCTTTGTCTCATCAGCATATCCTGATATGCCTCCAGCATACCCTTAACTTTTTTTAATTCCTGTTCTTTTCGATAAATTTTCTCTTTATACTCTTCAATTTTATCTAACTGCTTCTGGCCTTTTCCCTGAACCTCTTCCTTTTCCCTTTTTGCATACTGCAATTTTTGGTCAATTTCTTTCAAGTCAGTATCTAATAAACCATTTTTTTCTGTTTCAGCCAATGTTTTCCTGTCAGAAAGCTCTTGCAGACAAATGGCTATATCCCCTAATTCCTGACTGAGTTTATTTTTCTCATTTTGCTTTTCATCATATTCCTGCTGTGCGTTTTCTACCTCTTCTTTCTTCTTCAGATAAGATTGCGCCTTTTTCGCAAGCATAAACTGATTATATCGTGTATATTCATTCCGAATAATTTTCACATCTACCAAAGCACGATTTAGCATATCCAAACTGTCCTGAATTTCATCCATCTTCTCCATGGCGTCTACCATGGTGCGCAAATCCTCATCTGACAAAGTCTGCAGAGACTCATTTAAGATGTCGTATACCTTGGTTGGTTTAAATTCCTTGGAAAGCTTCGGTGCGCGCACTTTCACAAGCAGCTTTATGAACTGCTCATACTGCTCTGCTTTCCGAAAGCCAAAGATATATTGATTGACTAATTTCTTATATTCACTTTGGCTGTCAGTAAAAAGATTATTTTCCCCCAGTTGAGCTTTCATTTCTCTTTTGTCATAAGGGATTTTCGTACTTCCCGTCTCTTTATACAGCCATAAATCATAACCAATCCTTTGACCATCCAAAATCAAAAATCCCCAGAAGTCCATAGGTTTTCCTCTTTTTG
This sequence comes from Acetatifactor sp., assembly GCF_982438285.1. Lineage (NCBI taxonomy): Bacteria > Bacillati > Bacillota > Clostridia > Lachnospirales > Lachnospiraceae > Acetatifactor > Acetatifactor sp. The sequence goes on from NZ_CEWDFQ010000192.1 coordinate 5,320, forward strand.
CGCGCTGTCCAATCCCTATGGTTCGGTATTCTTCCATATGTTCCTTTTTAAATTCCAGAAAAAGGTAACCCGTCGCTTCCTCTTTTCCCTCTTCCCCCAGAAAATAGTATTCCATTCTTCTGTCACTGGAGCCAAAGGGATCCAGGCAGCTTGGCGTACGGTCTCCATCCAGAATAAAAGGGATAAAGCTCTGTGTCGTAATTGATTTTCCTGAACCATTCTGTCCTCTCAAAAGAAGCTTTCCATCATAGAACTCAAAGCATTCTTCATCATACAGCCAAAAGTTTACAAACCCGATTCGATTCATTTGCCAGCGATTGCCCAATTTACTCTACCTCCCCAAAATCTTCAGGATAAAAGCCTGCTTGTTTTCCCACTGCAGGCAGAATTATTACCATGTCCCCACTCTGCCGGATAAGCATCCATTCTTTCATATAATTCTTCACTGTATCCACCAGCTTTCCCTCATCCATTTCACGATACTCTTTGCTCCAGCCCATACTCCATTTCTGTCTGCATAAAAGTACCAATTCTGAAAATTGCTGCTCTGTGAAAA
>NZ_CEWDFQ010000193.1:0-5873 GCF_982438285.1 Acetatifactor sp.
GTCCACCAGGCTGGTGAACATTGACAGAGACCTTTTCGTAATTCCCAGTGTGGCCATTCACTTAAACCGGGAGATAAACAAAGGGGTGGAATACAATCCCCAGAAGGATATGCTGCCCCTGTTTGCAGAGGGAGGCAGGGACGGTGGAAAGGGGCTTTTGCGGAAAGAGCTGGCCAGGGCTGCACAGGTAAGAGAGGAGGAAATCCTGGGACAGGATATCTTTCTTTACGTCAGGGAAAAGGGGAAAATCCTTGGGGCAGAGGAGGAATTTGTGCTTTCTCCCAGACTGGACGACCTGCAGTGCGTGTACGCTTCTCTGAGGGCTTTTTTGGAGAGCAGGCCGAAAAATTATATTAATCTGTGTGTGATGTTTGACAACGAGGAGATAGGCAGCGGCACAAAGCAGGGGGCGGATTCCACCTTTTTGGAGGATACGCTGTTTCGTGTTGCAAAGGGGCTTGGCCTGGGAAGGGAAGGGCTTCTTTCCATGATCGCCGGAAGCTTTTTCATTTCGGCGGATAACGCCCATGGAGTTCACCCCAATCATCCGGAGCTCTCTGACCCTACCAGCCGCCCCTATTTAAACGGCGGGATTGTGATCAAATATCACGGAGGCCAAAAATATGCCACAGATGCGGTATCTGCCGCAAAAATGAAGCATATCTGCAGGCAGGCAAAGGTTCCCTGGCAGACCTATGCAAACCGCTCCGATATACTGGGCGGCTCTACCCTGGGAAATCTGTCTGAGGCTCATGTGTCCTTATCCTGCGTGGATATCGGACTGCCCCAGCTTGCCATGCACTCTGCAGTGGAAACGGCAGGAGTGCGGGATACGGAATATGCGGTAAAGGCTCTGAAGCAGTTTTGGCAGGAATAGAAAAATAAAGGACAGGGGAAGGAATAAAAGGGAAGCTGAATAAAAAAGAAGAATGAAGAAAGCAGGAGGATGGTATTATGTATGAAATGAAACCGGAATACTTTATTGGAATTGACTTGATCGACGAGGAGCACAAGCAGATATTTGCCTATGCCAACGAGGCCTATGAGCTGCTCCATCAGGAATTTACGCCGGATAAATATGATAATATTTCCGATATTCTTGAAAAGCTCAGGGAATATACGAAAAAGCATTTTGCCGATGAGGAGGCCTATATGGAGTCCATCCATTACAAGAGGCTTTTTACGCAGAAGGTACAGCACCAGGCTTTCATTGAAAAGCTGGATGAATTCGACCTGGAGCACATGCAGGATGCGGAGGATCAGGATGAGCAGATTATGAATATATTGAATTTTCTTACAGACTGGCTGATCAATCACATCCTTAATGTGGACGGACTCATCGGAAAGTAAGCAGAGGCGAAAACGCGTATTGCCAGGCGCGTATGAAAAAAATGTCCTGTTTCGGCGGCGGCTTTTCCGCTTTGCCGGAACAGGACGTTTTTTTATTTCAGCCAAAGTGAATTTTACGCCATGTCTTTATAACCTGCCTAAAATGAAAGCTCATTCATTGACAAATTTTTACATATTTCTAATTTTGCTGTTGACGAAAATGTAATAGAAAGTTAAAATAAAGGAAATTGTGTAGAAGCAAAATTGAATATTTATAAATATAATATCAAGTGATTGTGTAGGGGGACTATAGATCAGAGAACTGCTGACAGGAATAAAAGAAATGTGTAAAGAACCTGATCAGTAATCTGTAAATATGTACCAGAACGATAGATGCCGCTTTTGTTTTATCGGCTTTCAGGATACACAAGGCGGACGTGTTCTGGTATTTGAGTCTATTTCTTCTGCATATCTATTATCAAGTAAAGCTTTTAAAGAGCTGGGCGGGAGTCTATTGTTTGCAAATTCCAGAAAATCGATTTTTTATAATGTGCGGAGTCTGTTCGCTGAGCGGAGGAGCAGACTGTATTTTGTTGCAGCCGCTTTTATAACAGGAAGGAAAGGGAGAAAAGGTGTTTATATCGTGGAATATGCCAAGTACCGGGCTCCCGTCAATGCGGCGCTGAGCAGTCTGGATACCCTGGGAGCCTTTAAGTTTCAAAAAGCATTGGACAAGGCGGCAGCAGACGAATTCAGCTTTGACGATGTGGAAGGGGCGATGAAGCTGTGCCATTCTATTCTCTTCAATGTGGAGGCCCCCGGATTTCTGACCTGCAGAAGCATCAATGCGGGAGAATACGAATGCGCTTATGACGGGGTGGTTTATATTGATGGCAACGGGGAATTGTTCCAGGTGGCAAATGGCCAAAGGAAGAGTATTTCTGCCAGCTCCTGGGGAAGGAACAAAAAGCTGGACGAAATAGAGGAGCATTTTGGCGAGGCGGAGGGAAGCGCCAAAACCATAGAGGCAGGAACCCTGCAGAAGCATAAGAATAAAGTGGCGCAATATGGGGCGTATTCTGAAATGACCATGGAAAACCCCTGGAATACGGCGTCCGGCACCAATCCTAAAAGGCTGGAAGCGGCCATAGGGGAGTATGAAGCCTTCGGAGAAAAGCTGCGGGAGATGAAGTCCTGCATTCTGGCCATTGACCAGGCCGCCATGGAGCCCTACGAATATCCCGACAGCGTATATGACACCTCAGACATCGACCCGGCGGACTATGAGACGGAGGAAGCCTATAACGAGGCGGTGCAATCCCAGATCGCCTCCCAGAAAAGCGGCTATGACAACGAAAAGAAAGAGGAATTTGAGGGCGCCAAGGATGCTCTGCGGGAGTCCCTGACAGGAAGAATCAAGGCATTCAGCGATACCAGCGCAAAGTACGCTTCCGCTATGGAAACCTATGAAAATAATTATAAGAAATATGACAAACTGCTGCGGGAAACCCTGTGCAGGCTGAACAACCTTCTGTGCCCGGTGGCAGAAAGCGCCTCAGAGCTCACCGACGGATGGCATTTTTCCTTTAACTGGCTGGATTCCCACAGCGGGACACTGGCGGAAAATGCCATAGATTCCATAAACGATGTCCAAGCTCAGATGGAGAAGCTCCAAGAAGCTACAGTAGCCGCAGAGAGGAAAATTAGAAACTATCAGGATAATTATCTGGAGAGTGCCGGACAGGATGAGTTTTCCGCCTCCATGCAGGCTTCCATCGAAGAGATTGCAAATCAGTTTAATACTGAGGATCTGAAAGAAATCACTGAACAGATTCAGGCGGGAATCAACTATATGTCAAGCGAAGGAAATCCTGTGGGCGTCCTCAAAGCCATAGAATCCATAAAGCTCTCAGGCGTAAGCCTTGTAAAGGAATCCTATTACAAGGTGATGACCGTGGACAAAACAGAGCGTCTTCTGGAACAGCTGACAAAGGCCTACAGAGGAAGCGGGACCCTCAACGCTTACAGCGAAGCCGATCCGGAGACAAGCTATCTGGGCCGGGAGGCCGCTGCGTTTGATACAGCCTATGAAAATCAGTTTGCCCCAAGCGTGCTGTTTAACGTATGCAGCGATCCGGGGAATTTATACAATAAATATAACCCCACAAGCCCCTGCTATTTGAAAAAGGTGGGAGAAAAGGGAGTGACCACTGCGGACGGCAATCTTTATAACATTCCTGCGTTTTATTTTTATCTCATCACCGTATTCAGTGCCTCCGCTGACGTTGATCCCTCACAGCCTACGGAGGACAGCATCAAGGATTTTCAGGAGCAGGCCCAGGACAGCACAGAGGAGGACAATGTAAACAGCACAACCTTTTCTTATGATATGGGCCTCTTTACAGAGGTTCCCTCCGAAGGCACAAGCGGAGAGGGGGCCATCGGCAAAGAGGACGATGGCGGCCTGTTTGGCTTTTTCAACAATGCGGCCAGTACCTTTCAGCAAATTTTTCAGGCTCTGGGCAATCTGAATCCGGAAAACGCAGTGGATTCTCTGCTGGTGACGGAATATGTGCTGAATGATTTTTCCTCCTATATGGACTGGGTGGCCTATACGGAGGGGACGGACAACTTCCCTGAAGGAAGCAAGGATTATCCCCGCCAGACCTACAGCAATGTGGAGATCAATGCGGAAAACAACGCCATGTTCGGCTGCGAGATTGAGTATATCCTTTACGGAAGCAAGGGTCAGAACGAAACAAAGTTTCTCTGGTTTACGGTAAAGGAAGGGGCGGGGCCGGAAATCAATGTAAATCAGGCCAAGGCCAATATCTTTGCCATCCGCCTGATGTTTAACATGGTATATGCCCTGACGGACAGTGAGATCGACTACCAGACGCTGCCTCCGGCCATGTCCATTCAGGCCGCCACCGGGGGCATGTTTCCCTACCAGGTGGCCCAGACGGTGATGAAGCTCTGCCTGGCGCTTGCGGAATCCAACTATGATCTGGAGCGGATTATGGATGGGAAAAAGGTGGAGTTGGTCAAGAGCGATGAGACCTGGAAATTTAGTTTGGGCGGAATGGTGGACCTGGCCAAGGATTACGTGGCGGAGGAGGTGAAGAATGCCGGGGAAGAGGTGGTTACTAAACTAAACACATCCATTCAGGAAGCATTGGATTATACGACGGAAAATGCAATAAGCATTACTGCGAGCATAGGAGATAATATGACCCAAGTAGTTGATAATGCGGTAAACGGTAGTGTAGATGCGGTGACCCAGTGTTTTAACACTTCTCTGGAAATGTACTATCAGGAGATGCTTACAAAGGGGACGGAATACAGCAGGCAGGAGCTATTGTCTCGGTGTGAGGAGAGTGTGTTGGCGTATCTGGCTGAAAGCGGCATGGAGGGAGCGGCGGCGGAACTTTTGCAAAATGATGTGATGGGGCAGCTTAGAGGGATGCTTGCAGATGGAGGAAGTATTGATCTGCGTTTTGAGGAATTGGAGACAGAGCTTAAACGGATAGATTTGGACAAGGAGGCGCTGGCACAAAACTATACGGATTTTATGAGGCAGGTGTCCAAATCTACGGAGGAAGCTATTGTTGCAGTGGATGAGGAGATCAAGGCAACGGTTTCATCGGTTGCAGGAGAAATTGCAGCTGATCTGCAAGGCACTGTCACCGAGGCCTTGGGGTCCCAGGTAGACAATGCCACGGAAAAGATTTCGGAGGCCATTAACAGCAAGCTGGACACCTATTTCCCCTCGTCCTCCGTAGGAAACCGGGCAAAGGGAGTGGGGAAAACCTCCTCCTCAGCACTTAGCAGCGCCTTTAACATGGGCTATGAGGACTATTTAAGAGTATTTCTTATTATCAAGCTGTTAAGCGACGAGTCCGATATGGCGGTAACCCGGATCGGGGATGTGATCCAGATCAATGTGAATGAAGGTCTGAATGCCTATGAGGTAGAACACCCTAAGAAGGGGAACTTCCGCATGGCAGAGGCAAATACCTATTTGGAGATCAATGCCAGGATTCAGGTGAAGCCGTTATTGATTTCCCAGGATTGGTTTGAAGGGTGGCTGGGAGAGAATCTGGAATATCTCTCGTATGATTACCATACGATTGCAGGATATTAAAAAAGAATAAGGGAGAAAAAAATGAAGAAAAAAGGATTATTGTTACTGGGAATGATGCTGTTGGCTGGGAGCTTAAGCGCCTGCCAGGGAACGGAGGAAGGGCAGGCCTCGGCTGTACAGGGAGGAAACGCTGTAACGGCGGAGACAGATGTGCAAGCTTCCGTGGAGGCAGAAGAGGAAGCGGATTACCCGGAGGGATTGGATTACCTGTACGCAGAAAACCACTTTGGATATTCTTTGAGACTGCCGGATGGAGAAAACCGTACAATAGGATATGGACATATTGCCAAAGAGGCCTATGGCAGCGGCTTTGACAGCGTAAGATGCGAACAAATTTTTGTGACCCAGTATTCCGGGGATGTGGGAGCAGAGGAGGAGCAGGAATTGATCGACATGAGCC
>NZ_CEWDFQ010000194.1:0-5855 GCF_982438285.1 Acetatifactor sp.
TTATAACACAGAACCCCCTGTCATAGCAAGCAAAAATTGAAAAAATTGTAACTATTCTCCGGAAGGTTCTCCCGCCTGCCAGGTATCAGAAGGAGCACAATTCCAGGTTATGTTTTCCCCGTCTGAAACCGCTACAATACTTCCCTGTTCATCCGTGCGGAACACCTGTATTCCTCTGGATCGGAAGCTGTTTAAGGTCTGTGCGCTTGGATGTCCATAGGAATTACCCTCTCCGCAGCTGATCACGGCAAATTCCGGCTGTACAGCATCCAGAAAAGCTTCACTGGAGGAGGTTTTGCTGCCGTGATGGCCCGCTTTATACACATCAGCCTTCAACGAAAGTCCGCTTTCCAGCATAGCAAGCTCTGCTTCCTCCTCTGCGTCTCCCGTGAACAGGAAAGAATCCTCTCCGTTTTGCACCAGCAAAGCAAGGGAGGCATTGTTGGGATCAGAATAGGTATCACAAGGCCCCAGAATCGTAACCTGGGCATGCCCCAAAGAAAAAACCTGCCCTGCTGAGGGCGTGCTCCCCACAAGTCCTTTGTTGTCAAGAGCCTGCACCAATTTACGGTAGGTGCTGTTATCCTTTTCAAAATCTGACAAAAACACCTGGTCAATTTCAAACTTTTCAATGATAACCGGAGCCCCTCCGATATGGTCCGAATCCGGATGGGTAAGCACCAGATAATTCAGTCTTTCAATCCCCTGCTTCTGCAGATAATTCTGTATGGCGGTACCCTTGGAATCATCCCCGGCATCCACGAGCATAGACGCATCCGCACTTTTGATCAGCACAGCGTCTCCCTGGCCCACATCAATAAAGTGAACCTCCAGCTGCCCGCCGGCCAATTCTCCGCCGCTGTTTTCCATACTTTGGACATCAGAAATCTGAGCGCCCGTTTCCTCTCCTGCCCGAAGGGAATCCTGCAGAGCAGGCTCCGCCAAAAGCCCGGCGCAGATACCTCCAAACAAAATCAAAAGCCCAATTATTTTTGAGCCTTTTCTCCTTCTTCTCATGCGCTTTACCCAACTCCTTTTCCAGCCTTATCCCTTTGCCCCCTCCTCAGGTTCCATCCGTCTTAGCAGGCGGCCTTCTCACCTTTTTGTCAAAACAGCCTGTCAATGGCATCCTGAACCGACCGAATACCCAGCACCTTAATTTTCTTAAATTCCCTACACTCCTTGGCGCAGACATAAGGAAGAATGCAGATGTCAAAGCCCAGCCTTTCCGCCTCGGCCACTCTCTGCTTGGCCATGCCCACAGCTCTCACCTCTCCGCTTAAGCCTACCTCGCCAAAGGCAATGAGCTTAGGACTTACAATCTGGTTGCGGAAGCTGGAGAGAATTGCCAGCACGATGCCCAAATCTATAGCCGGCTCCATGATCCTGATCCCGCCTGCAATATTCACATAGGCGTCGCAGCCTGCAAGAGCGATGCCGGAACGCTTTTCCAGAACAGCCATGAGAAGGTTCACTCTGTTGAAATCCGTGCCGATGGTCTGTCTTCTGGGAATGCCGAAATTGCTGTGGCACACCAGGGCCTGTATCTCCACCAAAAGAGGCCTGGTTCCCTCCATGGTGCAGGCTACTACAGAGCCGTTTGCATTCTCCGGCCGTCCGTTTAACATATATTCTGAGGGGTTTTGCACCTCCATAAGCCCTTGCTCCCGCATTTCAAATACGCCGATCTCATTGGTGGAGCCAAAACGGTTTTTTACACCCCGCAGAATCCGGTAGGAGGCATGCCTGTCTCCCTCAAAATACAGCACCGTATCCACCATATGCTCCAGCACTCTGGGCCCCGCAACAGTCCCTTCCTTAGTCACATGCCCCACAATAAACACAGACACCCCAAGCCCTTTGGCAAGCTGCAGCAAAATTCCCGTGGATTCCCTCACCTGGGAAACGCTTCCCGGCGCAGCGGATACCGCCTCATTATACATGGTCTGAATCGAATCAATCACCACAACCTCAGGCTTCTCCCTACGGATCACCTCCGATATGGAGTCAAGACTTGTCTCACACAAAAGCAGCATGTTCTGAGAAAAATCTCCGATTCTGTCCGCCCGTATTTTGATCTGCACCTGGGACTCCTCCCCGGATATGTATAGCACCTTATGTCCGCCTGTGGATATATTTCTGCAGACCTGCAAAAGCAGCGTAGACTTCCCGATGCCCGGGTCGCCTCCCACCAAGGTCAGGGAGCCGCTCACAATGCCTCCTCCCAGTACTCTGTCAAGCTCGCCGATTCCTGTTAAAAGCTTATCCTCCTGGCGAATGGCAATCTCTGTCAAAAGACAGGGCTTTGCCCTTTCAGCCCCTTCTCTTCTGCGGACTCCTGCACTTTTTTGCTCCGCCCTGCTTACAGTTTCCTCCACAAAGGTATTCCATTCTCTGCACCCCGGACACTGCCCCATCCACTTCGAGGACTCGTATCCGCAGCTTTGGCAATAATAAACAGTGGTAGTCTTACCTTTCACCTATTCCTCCATCAAAAAGCAACGGATGCCCGCCCTGCGAGACATCCGTTGTAAAAATTCCCTTGCGCCAAGGAAATCCCCGGCGCAGGAAGCATCAAACCTGAACTATTTTTACGGTAACCTCTCCGGCAGCCTCCAGCTCCACGCTTAAGCTGAGCTTGCCGCCCAATCCCGTTTTCATGGTGCCTATACTTTTGCCGTCTACAAAAACCTCGTACTCTGTATCATCTGTAAGCCCTATGGTAATCTGAGCGTCCTCATCGCCCTCCACCACAAATTCCACGCCTGCCTCATTTTCCTGAAAATGCAGAACGCTTGTGCCGGGTACCGACTCATAGAGAAACATTCCGTTTTTCTCCAGCTTCGTGATCTCATTGTAGGTCTTTACCTTCAGCAAATCTCCGGCATGACGGAAATCCTCCACCTTCTGCTTATTGGAAAGCTTATGATTTCCAAAACTGATTGCACCGTCAGACTCGCTGCGGAGCAATTCTTCCACTACTGCCATCTGTGTGTCCTCCTGATCGTTTGTAGGTACAGTATAATATAAAACCATCCTTTTTTCTACAAATTTTTTTATTTTTTTCAGGCATCTGTCTGCTTTACGGTAAAGGTCACCCTCCCGTTTTTAAAGCCTGCAGACACGCAGTCCCCGGGGATTACCTTCTTCATCAGAATTTCTTCCGCAAGCGCATCCTCCACCACAGATTGTATCGCTCTCTTAAGCGGTCTTGCGCCCATCTTCTGATCCGAATATTTCTCCACCAGATGCTCCTTTAAGGCCGGGGTAATGCTGAGCTTAATTCCCATCTGGGATTCGCAGCGCTTATACAGGTTTGCGGCCAAAAGATTTACGATTTCCTTCATGTTTTCGTTGTTAAGCTGGTGGAATACGATAATATCATCGATTCTGTTGATAAATTCCGGCTTAAAGCTGCGCTTCACCTCCTCCATGACATTGGACTTCATCTTATCATAATCTCTCTTTTCATTGCTCTCCGCCGCAAATCCCAGATTTTTGGGATCTACGATCCGCTGGGCGCCAGCGTTGGAGGTCATGATCAAAATGGTATTTTTGAAGCTTACCTTCCTTCCCTTGGAATCCGTGATATGCCCGTCATCCAGCACCTGCAGAAGAATGTTGAACACATCCGGATGCGCCTTCTCGATCTCGTCAAACAGCACAACGGAATAGGGATTTCGGCGGACCTTCTCACTGAGCTGTCCCCCTTCCTCAAATCCCACATATCCAGGTGGCGAGCCAATCATCTTAGATACCGAATGGCCCTCCATATACTCAGACATATCTACACGTATAATAGCCTCCTCCGAGCCAAACATCGCCTCCGCAAGGGCCTTGGAAAGCTCCGTTTTGCCTACGCCGGTGGGGCCTAAAAACAGGAAGGAGCCAATGGGACGATTGGGATCCTTTAAGCCCACTCTGCCTCTGCGCATGGCCTTTGCCACCGCCGTCACAGCCTCGTCTTGTCCGATCACTCTTTTATGGAGAATGCTCTCCAGCTTCAATAATCTTTCGCTTTCCTTCTGAGCCAGCTTCTGCACAGGAATCTTGGTCCACATTGCCACCACCTCGGCAATTTCGTTTTCACCGATGCTGTACTGCCCTCCGGTCTCCCGGCTCTCCCGGCGTTTCATCATGCGCTCGTATTTTTTCACCAGCTCGTCTTGATTTTTCTTGATTTCCGCAGCCTGGGAAAAGGCCTCCATGCGTATGGAGCGCTCTATCTGCTGATCCATCTTTTTGATCTGCTCTAACAGCTCCCTTTGCTTGTCCGGCATATCCATAGCGTGAAGTCTTGCACTGGCAGCCGCCTCATCAATCAGATCAATGGCCTTATCCGGCAGATTCCTGTCGTTGATATAACGGTTGGAAAGCCGCACCGCAGCCTCCACCGCCTCAGAGGTAATGGTCACCCGGTGGTGCTCCTCATATTTACCTTTAATGCCCTCTAAGATACGGACAGCCTCCTCCTCCGTGGGTTCCTCCACCGTCACCGGCTGGAAGCGCCGCTCCAGCGCGGCATCCTTTTCCACATATTTGCGGTATTCCGCAATGGTAGTGGCTCCGATCAGCTGAATTTCCCCCCTTGCCAGAGAGGGCTTTAAAATATTGGAAGCGTCAATGGCGCCCTCTGCGCCACCCGCTCCGATAATGGTGTGCAGCTCATCCAAAAAGAGAATCACATTTCCGTCCTCAATCACTTCCCGGACCACTCTCTTGATGCGCTCCTCAAATTCTCCTCTGTATTTGCTTCCGGCCACCATACCAGAAAGATCCAGTGTGAGTACTCTTTTGTTCTGTACCGTAAAGGGCACCTCGCCCGCTACGATGCGCAGCGCAAGTCCCTCCACCACAGCAGTCTTACCCACGCCAGGCTCTCCAATGAGGCAGGGATTGTTCTTGGTACGCCGGCTTAAAATCTGTATCACCCTGCGGATTTCATCCTCTCTTCCAATGACGGGGTCGAGCTTCCCCTCTCTGGCCATGGCTGTCAAATCCCGGCTGTACTGCTCCAGAGTAGAAGGCTTTCCTCGCCGCTCTCCCTTTCTTCCCAAATCCTCCTTATATAAATTTCCGTCCTGGCCGATGGCCAGCAGCGTATCCACATAAATCTTCTGAATATTGGCTCCCAGGGTATTTAACAGCCTGACAGCTACATTTTCTCCCTCCTTGATCAGCGCCATCAAAATATGCTCTGTCCCCGTCTGCTTTTGTCCAAACCGTTCCGCCTGTCTGTGGGCCTCCTCCAAAATTTTCCTTGCTCTGGGTGAATAGCCCTCTTTCTCCCTTATGGCAACTCCATTTTCAAATGCGATCAGCTCCTTTATCATCTCAAGCACCTGATCCGCATCCACATTATTGTCTGTCAAGACCTTGCAGGCCACTCCGCTTTTTTCCCTTAACAGCCCCACTAAAATATGCTCCGTGCCCACATAACCCTGCTTTAAGCTTCTTGCGCACTTGGACGCCTGGGCCAGCGCCGCCTGCGCTTTATCCGTAAACTGCGACTGCATTATTTCAGCCCTCCATAATCTTCATAAATTTCGTCAATCAATTCTATGATTTCCTCTTTGGAAATATTTTTGCAGCTGCCTTTTGCCAAAATCACCTGCAGCTCCTTCTTCAGCTCCTCTAAGGTCCGCATTTTATCCGAGTCAATGGCAATGACAGCTCCCCGCCTTCGGTCCACCTTTACGTACCCCTCCTGCTTCAGCACCGTATACGCCTTATTTACCGTGTGCATATTGATGCCGATCAAATCCGCAAGCTGTCGTACACTTGGCAGCGAATCTCCCTCATGAAACTGTGAGGTGGCGATTCCCATGATAATCTGATTGCGCAGCTGCAGATAC
>NZ_CEWDFQ010000195.1:0-5831 GCF_982438285.1 Acetatifactor sp.
CCCGGCCAGCTTCAACACGTTATGGTTGTAGGCTCCTGCCATTCCCTTGTCAGCCGTCACCACGATCAGACCCTTCGTCCGCTCCTCTTTCCTTTTCTTAGGCCTTTCGTCAAAATACTTATTTTCCATCTCCGGCAGATGTCTTAAAATTCTGGCGATCATCATCTGCAGCGTGTAAAAGTAAGGCTCCGTCTCCTCCAGATTTTTCTTCGCCTTGCGGAGCTTTGTAGAGGAAATCAAATACATGGCATTGGTTATTTTCATGGTATCCTGGATGCTCTTCATCCGGCTTTGTATCTCTCGCGCGTTTGCCATGCCTATCCCTCCTATTTCTCCTGATACTGTTTCTTAAATTCTCCGGCCACCGCCACAATCTCTGCCTCCAGCTCCTCGTCCAGCGTCTTTGCACTTTCCAGCTGCCTGATGATTTCAGGATGGCTTTCTGCCATAAATGCAAGCAGCTTCATCTGAAAATCCTTTACATGGTCCACTGGAATATCCAGCATGACTTTGCTGTTGGCTGCACAAAGGCTAATCACCTGCTCCGCCATGCTCAAGGGACGGCCCAGAGGCTGCTTTAACAGCTCCATGAGCACACGCCCGTGCTGCAGCTGCTCCTTGGTGGCATTGTCCAGATCGGAGGCAAACTGGGTAAACACCTCCATCTCCCGAAACTGTGCCAGATCGATACGGATGCTTCCCGCCGCCTTTTTCATGGCTTTTGTCTGAGCCGCACCTCCCACGCGGGAAACGGACAGTCCCACGTTGACTGCCGGTCTCATGCCCGAAAAGAACAGATCGCTCTCCAGAAAGATCTGACCATCTGTAATGGAAATGACATTGGTAGGGATGTAAGCAGACACATCTCCCGCCTGGGTCTCTATAATAGGCAGCGCCGTAATAGAGCCGCCTCCTTTCTCGTCGCTCAGTCTGGCAGAACGCTCTAACAGTCTCGAATGCAGATAAAACACATCCCCAGGGTATGCCTCACGCCCCGGTGAACGCTCCAATAAGAGAGACAATGCCCGGTAGGCTACCGCATGCTTGGACAGATCATCATAAATAATCAGCACATCCTTCCCCTGATACATAAAATACTCTGCAAGGGCAGTTCCGGAATAAGGGGCGATGTACTGCAGGGGTGCAGGGTCACTGGCCGTAGCAGACACAATAATGGTATACTCCATTGCATCATGTTTCTTCAACGTTCCCACCAGCTTTGCGATGGTGGACGCCTTCTGTCCAATGGCCACATAAATACAGATCACATCCTTGCCCTTTTGGTTGAGAATGGTGTCCAGGGCAATGGAGGTCTTTCCCGTCTGGCGGTCTCCGATAATCAGCTCACGCTGTCCCCGTCCAATAGGGAACATAGAATCAATAGCCAAAATACCGGTTTCCATGGGAACACCTACGGACTTACGATCCACAATGGAGGGAGCCGCTTCCTCAATGGGACGGTATTCTTCTTCCTTTATGGGCCCTGCTCCATCCACCGGAGCGCCCAGCGCGTCAATAATCCTGCCTTTGAAGGCTTCTCCCACGGGGATGCCCGCCCTTTTGCCCGTGCGGACCACCCGTGTGCCCTCTCTGATCTGAGTGTCATGTCCAAAAAGAATACAGCCGATCTCGTCCCGGCGGACGTCCTGTACCATACCCTTTACGCCGCAGTCAAAGATCACAATCTCACCGTACATGGCGTGGTCGATACCGTTTACATTGGCAATGCCGTCTCCCACCCAGCTGACACATCCAATCTCCTTATCCCTGGCTTCCAGTTCAAAATCTTCAATTTCACTGCGTAGAATGGAAATAATGCCCCTCTGGCCCACATCACCTCTTTGGGCAATCTGCTCCAGCTTTTCCTCAAACTGCTTCATCCGGCCGTTTACGCTCCAGTCATAAACCTCGTTTCCAGCCTGAATGACAAAGCCGCCTCCCAGGGAGGGATCTTCCCTGGTTTCAAAAACCATATTCTCTCCTGGATATTTCCGTTCCACAAAATCCCGGATATTTTTCAGCTGTTCCTCATCGGGAGGCGTCACATAGGACAGCGTCACCCGAAGCTCTCCCTTTTTTTCCGGGGAAAGCTCTCTATAAGCGTCGACAATATCCTCCCAGAGATAAACATGACTGTTATCACACAGAACCTTTAAAAAATCCCGAATCTGCATCGGGAATATCTTGTCTATGATATTATGCTTTACATGGAGGGCCACAGCCAGGTCCTCAAACTCTGTCTTTACCTGCGGCACAGCCTTAAAAATGTCATCCGCCTGGCCCACAATATCGCTTGCTATATTCAGTTCGCGCAATGTCCTCGCGTAATCTAAAGCTGTACTAATCACACTGTTCACCTGTCTTTGCTATAAATTGGTTGTAAAGCTCCCTGTCTGTCTCCGCACTCTGTTTGGAAGCCACAAGCTTTGCCGTGGCCGCCACCACCAGGTCCGCAATCTGCTCCTGGGCCTGCTGGATACGCTTCTCCTGCTCTCTGTCCGCAGTCCTTTGGGCGTCTGCCACCAGCTTGTCCGCAGTGCTTTTGGCCTCTGAAAGAATCCTTTCGTACTCTTCTCCCGCGCGGTCTCTTGCCTGACTCAAAATATCCAGTCTTTCCTTCTCTGCGCCGTCCAGAGATTCCTGGTACTGCTCCTTCAGCTTCTGTGCATCTTCCTGGGCCGTCCTTGCATCCGCAAACTGTTTGTCGATCTCGGCCTGCCTTGCAGCCAGCACCTTTCTCACCGGACCAAACAAAAATTTGCGTGCAATTACATAGAGAATGAGAAGATTGATAATGGTCCACAAAATATTGCTGTCTAGTCTTAACATACCTTGTCTTCCTTTCCTGTCCTGCCCATCCTTTTTGGTTATCCCAAGAACAGGATCACAAGAATACCGATAACGAAACCGTAAATTGCCGTTGCCTCTGCCAGCGCGCCGCCAAGAAGCAAAAGCTTTGTGATCTTTGATTCTGCCTCCGGCTGCCTTGCCACAGCCTCCGTTGCCTTTGCCGTGGCAACACCGATGCCGATGCCTGCTCCGATACATGCCAATGCTGCGATGCCTGCTCCAATTGCTACCATAATATTTTCCTCCATTTCGCCGTCCAAAGGGACGGTCTGTTTTCTACAAATTTTTTTGTTGATTTTGTCACTCTATTGCTTCCTTGATGAACAGGGAAGTTAAAAATACAAACACATACGCCTGGATCAGCCCGTCGAAAATATCGAAATAAAAGCTGAAGGGCACAGGCAAAACAACGGGGACCAGAAGCTTTATCAGCTCCATGATCACAAACGCGCCCACCACGTTGCCAAAAAGACGCATACAAAGAGACAAGGGCCTGATAAACAACTCCAGAATATTGATCGGAGTCACGATGGCTATGGGCTCCGTAAAGCTTTTCAGCCATCCCTTCACACCCTTCCTTCGAATTCCGGCACACTGAATGAGAATGATACTCATAAGCGCCAGCGCAGCCGTCACGTTCATATCCTTTGTAGGCGGCTTTACTCCGAAAAGTCCGATCACATTGGAGATTCCGATAAACACCAAAACCGTCGCCAGATACGGGACATACGCTTTGCCTTCTTCCCCCACCATGCCCGTCACAAATCCGTCCAGCTTCGTGACAATCGTTTCCGCCACCAGCTGTCTTTTGGTGATATTGTGCACCCGCAGGTTTCTGGTGAGAAAAAACGATACCAGCAGAATGACTGCCATGATAACCCAGGTGATGACTACAGATTCCGCAATATCCAGCCTCATGCCCCCAAACAGAGGCAATCCCTGGGGAATCTGAATGGAAAAGGCCGTCTCACAATTCAGCTCCTCCAGCAGCTTCGCTGCCAATTCTTCCATAGCTCCACTCCCTTTCTGTTGTCCTCTTTACAGCTTTTAACATTTTACACTGTTTTTTTTAAAAAGGTAAGATAAAAATTGCCGATTTTTTGGTACATTCCGGCAGTCCTCTAGCATATATTAACTAAGAATTCTTCTCACAGGGGACACTGGAAATGAAAATTGTAATTATAGGCCGAAAAAATGACACCGCAAATTACGTCAGATACATAAAGGATTATCCCGCCCTGCCAATCCCCACCTTGAGCCTGGGGGAGCTGTCTGGCTGCGATGCATTGCTTCTTCCCGGGGGCGGAGACATCACGCCGGCGTTCTTCGGAGAAAACAATCAGGGCTCCCAAAATATTGACACTGAGCTGGACATCATCCAGTTCCAGGCGCTGGATTACGCTTTGAGGCGAAAGATTCCCGTCCTTGGCATCTGCAAGGGAATGCAGGTTATCAATGTAGCCTTCGGAGGCACCATCACCCAGGATCTGCCCACAGCTGCCCTCCACAGATACGCTGGACAGGATCAGTATCATAAAACCGCCATTTCAAAGAGTTCCTGCCTCCATAGACTGTACGGCAGGGAGGCCTTTGTAAACAGCGCCCACCACCAGGGGCTGGGACGGCTGGGCGCCGGCTTAAACGCCATCCAATGGTGTCCGTCGGACGGCTGCGTGGAGGCAATCGTCCACGACACCCTCCCTGTCTTGGGACTGCAGTGGCACCCCGAGCGTCTGGATGCAGGCCGCACTACTTTGTCCGGGACACCGATTCTGGATCTTTTGTCCTCCTGGGTTTGTGCTTTTCATGCCCTTTCCCCTGAGCACTGTGGGTTGTAAGCTGCTCCCTCACATGGGAGCCTGCAATCTCAAACAGAGACTTTACAATTTCCCGCAGCATTTTTGCGGTCTCATGATCCACCTCTTTAAGCGCCCCGATTACACCGTTCATGCTTTTTCTCCAATGGCTGGTAAATTCAATAAGGTCCTCCGCCTCAGACGCAGAGACCACCTGATAGAGCGTGTCCACAAAGGTACGCAGCTTTTCTTCATCCAGAGACAGAATCCATTCGTTCAGGGTATCGTTCATCCGCCTTCTTCTCTCGTAAATATCATCCACCTTCACAAATTCTCCCTGGTCCACCAGCCAGCTGTAGGGATCGTGCTGCGCCAGCCCGAAGCTTCTGCTCTCCACCACCTGATAATGGATATCCCGTTCAAACAGCATGCCCACCATGGAGGAATGGGGAAGAATCTTTACCACTCTGTCCGCTATCTTCTCATAGGCTCCCTGAACAAGCACCTCAGGCCGAAACCCCGGCCCATCCATGCTGTACACCTTTAAAATACGGTTCTGCACCTGTGGAAGACATTTCATGGCGCTGTATACCGCCAGGTTTCCTCCTTTGGAATGTCCTCCTACATAAAAGGGACGGTGGATACGTCCCATCACCATATTCAGATATTTTGCGCTGTAAGCCTGACCCGGAACGGGAGACAGAAAGGCCATATTGAAATCCTCCTTCCAGCCCACAATGGTTTCATCCGTCCCCCGGAAGGCAATATAGATGGTACCATCCTCCAGGAGAAAGGTAACGGCAGAAAACTGAGTTTCCCACTCCTTTTTTACCAAATTGATATAACAATTCAGCTTAAGGCTGCTAAAACGTCTTCCTTCCAGAGCTGCTTCCACCAAAGCCCTGTTGTTCTTCTCAAACCTCACATCGGCAAAAAGCCGGTCAAAGTCAGGGTGCTCCCGTAAATCCCTAAGGGTGACCGACCCTTTATTCTCTCTCACATCCGGTACCATTCCATCAAATTTTAAATAGGATAACTGGCATAAAACCAGACTGTCCACATCATTCATGGGACGCGTGCAAAAAGAACAGCCCCCATATTCTTTCAGATAATCAATAATCGTTCCCGCCATGGCATGCACCACTCCATTTCTCATCTGAATTTCAAGAATTCATCATATCATAT
>NZ_CEWDFQ010000196.1:0-5829 GCF_982438285.1 Acetatifactor sp.
GCATCACGGGATAATCAATGACTGTTCCGTCAATGGCAAGCCACCCAATCATATCAGGGTTTATCTCATACAGAGATCCGTATTTCGACAATATCTCCGGCTTTTGGGGTTTTATCTTTGGCGCTGCCGTTTCTGCTCCAAACCCATTTTCAGGTTCTCCCTCTTTTGACGCAGCAGCTTCTTCAGCCTCAAGGATATTCTGGAGGGCCTCCTGCACATCCCGCGTAGTCCTGTCCTGGTAAAAGCACAAAACGCCATATCCTGCCAGCCCTGCCGCAGATACGATAAATACAATAACACACAGCAGACGAAAAAGTCTGCGTCTCCGCTCCTGATTTTTTCTTTCTCCTATGTCTTTGCTGCTTTTCTCTTCCATATGCTACCTGATACCCGGTTTCCGTTTCTTCCCGGTTGCTGCAATCCCGGCTCCCGAGGCCAGCATCAGACCAAGCAGTCCGGACGCCGGTGATTCAGTCCCGGTCTTTGGCACAGCATCCTTTTTATCCGGCGTGGCTGCTGTTTCGCTGCCGCTGTCGGCGTGATCATCCGCTGCATGGTCACTCTCACTGTCGCCGCCAGAGACAGTTCCATCACCGCCGGAGACGGTCTCATCGCCGCCGGAGACGGTCTCCCCCACAATGGAAACTGTAGTTTCCGCAGAACCGTCCGTCCACAGGATAGCAATGGTATGTTCTCCCGGCGAAAGCGCATTCAGATATTCCGCCTTTAAGGTGATAACCGTTGATCCGGAGCTTGCTTCATAATTGCCAATATCCAGCAGGACTCCGTCCACAGTTACGCCTGTAAATTTCGCATAATCACCGTCTCCCCTGATGACAAGGCCGTCGGTGCTTCCCTTTGTCCAGCTTTGCCCCGCGCCTTCCATGATCCTGTACTCCGGCGTTTCCGGCGTCTGCGGCTCACTTGCATTTACCGTCAGCTTCGCCGCATTGCTCTCTGCGCTCCCCATGGAGTTGGAAACCACACACCGATACTGCCAGCCGTTCCAGCCTTTCTGTGCAGCCGTCACCGTATATGTTTGCTGGTTTGCCCCTTGTATATCCGCCCAGCCGGTTCCGTCGTTCACCTGCCACTGATAGACAGGCTCTGTTCCTCCCGCCGCCACGGTAAAGGACGCCGTGCCTCCCTCCTCCACGGCTGCGTCGGAAGGATGCTGCGTGATAATTACAGGCGCAATAATATCGCTATATACTGCCGTTACTTCCACCGCATTTTTTGGCATGACAAATGTGGTCGTGCTGCTTTTTGCGTCTGCAAGATCAACCTCGCCGCTTACGACCTGCCATTCCGAAAATACTTTGCCCATCTCCGGTTCATCCGCGGTTATCGTCACCGTCACTCCGCTTTCGTACGTTCCATCTCCTGTCCCGTTATTTACCGTTACGGATGCTTTTACTACATTTACCGTCAGCTTCGCCGCATTGCTCTCTGCGCTCCCGAGATCATTGGAAACCACACACCGATACTGCCAGCCGTTCCAGCCTTTCTGTGCAGCCTCCACCGTATATGTCGATTGGTTTGCCCCTTGTATATCCGCCCAGCCGGTTCCGTCGTTCACCTGCCACCGATAAGAGAGAGGCTCTGTTCCTCTCGCTGCTACGGTAAAGGACGCCGTGCCTCCCTCCTCCACGGCTGCGTCGGAAGGCTGCTGCGTGATACTGGGCTCAACCTCCCTTTCTATTAGCTTTACAGAAAAGGGCAGACTAATGTTGCTGATATCAAGTCCCTTCGGATAGGAAAATGTCTCCAAGCTGTCACAGGACAGAAATGCATTCGCTCCTATCGATGTCACATTATCGGGAATCTCAATAGTTGTAAGCGAGCTACAGGACTCAAATGCATTCGCTCCTATCGTCGTTAGACTTTCAGGCAACTCAATGCTGTTAAGACTGCTACACGCCGCAAATGCTCTCGCTCCTATCGTCGTTATGCTGCTGGAAGTGATCTTAACGCTCTTAAGATCATGAAAGGTCTCAAATGTGCTCGCTCCTATCGTCGTTATGATATCGGAAGTGATCTCAACACTCTCCACATTTTCTACATAAGTAAGGCGTGGTATATATGTTGTGTTACCTGCAATAACAAGCGTCTTTAGCGAATCTCTCAAGTCAAGCAGGTCTATAGAATCAAAATCCGCATTTACTTCTACCGTGAATACCCCGGTGTCCTCATCCCACTTATACGCTTTGACCGTCAGCGGTGATGCTATATTCACCAACGTACACACAAGAACCGCCGCAAACAGGGCTGCACCTATCCGTTTCCTCCATCTTTTCCTTTTTTTCATACTAGCTCTCCTTTTCCTGATTTTCCAAAAAAAGAACCCTCCCATCCCGTCTGGAATGTAGAAGATTCTTTTGATTATTCCAAAAAATGGACGCAGAAAATACAGCTAAGGTTCCGCCTGACCAGGTCTGTCCTATCCTGCATTTTCTGTTACCCCCTTTTGTATTTGGATTATATGGAATTATTTTACTATAAACCAGACCGCATTTCAAGGAAAATAAAGCATTTTCCGGCTAGCAGTAGCACAGGTAGATGTATCTGCCTCCGGCTTTCTCGTTTAAGTCCTGGGGAAGCATGGTGTAGCCTGCCGGCGCCGGCGGGTTTGCCTTAGATGCGCTCATCACCTTTATGTCGCGGATGGCGTTCTCTTTCCCCCTTCGTATGCACAGGTAAATGTATCTGCCCCCGGCTCCCTTGTTTAAGTCCATGCCAAGCTTCTCAAAGCCTGCCGGTGCAGGCACTTTGTCATTCTTTCCCGAAACCACTGCAAGTCCGTTTATGGCCTTTGCCGCATCGGTGCCCCGTTTCACAGCAAAGTAGATGTAGTCTCCGCCTGCCCCCTCGTTTAAGTCGCCGTCGATTTTTTCATAGCCTGCGGGAATGTCCGCCTTGTTCTTCTTCCCTGCATTGATAATGATGATGTCCTCGATTACCGGCTCTGCCAGCGCCTTTTCCAGCGTCTTTTCCACCGCCTCCTTGAGGCCCGTGTCCGCCCCGCCGGGCGCGGCTATGCCTTTGAGCTTATCAAGCCCCATTTCCTTCTGTAAATTGTCCATATTGAATCCTTCCATGTCCGTTTCCTCCTTTATATCTGTTTTCCCATTCCTTTCCCTTCAGGCATCCTGCTTCTCTATCAGAAAGCGGTTTACGCCGCCTGAATATTCATAAACCACACTGTCCATGCGCTTTTTCACCAGGTAGATGCCAAGCCCCCCTTCCGTCCGCTTCTTAAGAAGCTCCTCCACGTCCGGGTCGGACCGCTTCAGCGGGTTGTAGGGAACGCCGTCGTCCTCAAAGAGAATGGACGCCCTGCGCTCCTGCACCCGCACACCCACAGTGACCTCAGATGCGCCGCTGTAATAGCAGATGTTTGAAAAGATCTCATCCACCGCAAGCTTAAGCTTCACGATGGTCTTCATAGACACGTCCTTTTTCTGAAGCTGCTCCTCCACAAAATCTGTAAACTCCCGCATATGCCCCATGTCCGGCCGCCCGGTCTTTTCGGCGAAGCCCTCTCTTCTGTAGACGAGGGCGAGCATGGTGATATCGTCAAACTGCTGTGTCTCCCCCTGGAAGTCTGCCAGTTCCTTCTGCAGAGCCAGGCAGATTTCCTCCGGCTCCTCTTTTGCATGGCTGTTTAAAAACGCCTCCAGCCTTTCCTCCCCGAACATTTTCTGCTGTGCGTCGTTTGCCTCAGTGACGCCGTCCGAATACAAAAAGAGCTTGTCCCCCCGTTTCAGGAAAAGCTTCTTCTCCTGATACTGTGAGGTCGCTAACCCCGCCAGGATGAAGCCGCTGCGCTCTGTAAGCCACCGGTACTGTCCTGTTTCCCTGGCCCAGCATAAGGGGCTGTTATGCCCGGCATTGACATAGGCAAGGCGCCCGGTGGAAAGCTCCAGCACCCCCAGCCATGCGGTGAGGAACATACCGTTCTCATTGTTCCTGCACAGCTCCCGGTTCACCTGCTCGAAGGCCTGCGCCGGCCCTTCCCCCTGCATCAGATGAGTGCGTATCAGGGTCATGGCCACCACCATGAAAAGCGCCGCCGGGACGCCCTTGCCGGATACATCCGCCACCAGGAATGCCAGATGGTTTTCATCGGTCAGGAAGAAATCATAGAAATCCCCTCCCACCTCCTTTGCCGGACGGGTCTGTGCATAGATGTGGAATTCTTCCCTGTCTGTGAGTATTTTATGGCAGTCCGGCAGCATGTCCGCCTGAATGCCGGTGGCTACAGAAAGCTCCGTCCGGATGCGTTCCCGCTCCGCCGTGATTTTTGCCAGGTTCCCGATATAGGCTTTCAGCTGCACCCGCATATGGTTGAAGGCATTGCCCAGCTCCTCCACCTCGTCCCCGGTGCGGATGTGTATCTCCCCGTCCAGACTGCCGCCGTCCATCCTGGCTGCCTCCTTTGTCAGCTCCCGGATGGGCCTGCTGAGCCTGCCTGCCAGGCCGATGCCCGCTGCTCCCGCCAGCAGAAAGGTAAGGAGCGTGGTAGCCGCAGACCCCCAGAAGGTGTTTTGGATGGAAGCGTCCACTTCCGCTGATACGCTGTCTGCCAGGGCGAGGATTGCCTGCTCGCTTTCCCGGGCCGGAGCCGCCACCTCCTCCACGTCCATGACAATGGCAAAGCTCCAGTCAGGCTGCGTCAGAGGGGCATAGGCAAGGTAGACTTCCCTGTCATCCAGCGTAAGGCGCACCAGGCCGCTTCCGCCAGAAGTCATGTCCCAGGCAGCATCCGCAAGCTGCCTGTTTGGGCTGTTCCTTAAGTCCGTCCCCTCCGGTGCAGCCGCTGTCTCCCCGGTATCTTTACCGGATACCATGACCTGCCCGCTTTCATTGATCAAAAAAGCGTAGCCGCTCTCCCCTATGGCAGTGCTTAAAACCTCTCCGTGGATAGTGTCCAGATAGGAGCCGATGCCCGCCACTGCCACAATCTCCCCGCCCACATAGACAGGCTGGGCACACACGATGCACTCCCGGTTCTCATGGACGTCCATAATTACCTCGGAGAATACCACCTCCCCCATCTTTTTCAAAAGGGCATACTGGAACCACTGTCTGTCCGCCGCCTCGTAATAGTCCGGGATTTCGTTTTCCCCGGAATATTTGCTGCAGGGTATGTAGTCCGCCTGTATCATCCAGCCGCTTCTGGTAGCCAGGTATGTGGAGGAAATCATGTCGTTTACCCCATTGTACTGTACCAGTAAATCCTGCAGGTTTCCCAGCTTTCTGATTTCTTCTTCCTGTTCCTGAGTGGGACTTGGCAGGGCAGGCTCCCCTGAAGGGGAGTGTGAAAGCTCTGCCGACCAGAGCAGCTGTGCCGCCAGCTCATGGCTTCCTGGCACCGGGAGCGCCACCTCCCTGTCCGGGTAAGCCTGGGGATTTTGGTAGATATCCTCTGCCAGCTGAGCGATGGCATGAACGCCTGCTGTCACGGCATGGAATTTTTCTTCGATGAGCGCCGCTTTTTCCGCAGCCAGGCTGTTCAGGTGTTCTCCCGTCATTTCCTCCAGCGCCCCTTCTGCGTTCCGGGCCGCCGTCTGCCCCAGGGCCATGCTCTGGCTGTTAAACACAGTCTTTATGGCAGTGAGGTTCCCGAGGGCCAGCAGGCTGTTTACAAGAAGGGCCGCCAGCACGGAGGTTAGGAGCAGGGCTGTGATTTTGCGGCGGATGGTGTGATGTTTCATTTGGCTTTATCTCCCTTCTATCCAGCATGTCTGCGAGATGTCTTTCCCTTTCTTCTCTGTTACCAATGATTCCCCCGGAAAAGCTCTGCCTCCTGCTCGCCCATTCCATCTC
>NZ_CEWDFQ010000197.1:0-5750 GCF_982438285.1 Acetatifactor sp.
TCGCTGTTTTCTATGGCAACGGCCTTTTTTATATTTTCATAGCTGATCATGATTCTGGATACATTGCCCAGCCTGGGAATGGGAGGATCATCGGGATGCAGTGCAAACCGAATCCCATACCGCCTGGCATAGGGCATTACCGCCTTGATAAAATAAGTATAATTCTCCCACAGCTGTGCTTCCGTAATGGAGCCTTTATCCTCCAGATACTCATCCAGACGAAAGCCCGTCACCAAAGCGCCGCCTCTTTCCCTGATCCCGGCGTCTGTTCTGCACCAGCCCACATACGCCATAAAATTAAAGCATATGGTGCGGATATCCAGACTGTCCATGATAGGCAGCATCCTTATTACCTTTTCAATACATTCATCTCTCTTTTCGTCCCCTGCCTTAATATGGTCATGGAGCTGGTTTGGCAGGGGCTCTACAACAATGGGCCGAATGCCGTAATCCATAAATTTTTTATGGATGGCCTGCCAGTGTGACCGGCTGCATACATCAAACTCCTTTTCCTCCGGCAGCCGGATCACTCCATGCTTTATTCCGCACTGCTTTGCAAACGCCCATGTAATATCCTGCTCACTTTTAAGGTAATCCGTCAGTATCACCTGCTCCTCCTTTGCTAAATACCGCTGTGCGCCAGAAATCCGCCGTCCACAGGCACTGTAATGCCAGTTACAAAGGATGCCTTTTCATCGTCCAACAGCCATAAAATACTTCCAAGCAGCTCCTGCGCCTGTCCGAAGCGTCCCATGGGGGTGTGGTTTATGATATTTTCCCCTCTCCTGCTCAACGTCCCCTCCGGTGTATAAAGGAGCTTTTGGCTTCTATCATTTACAAAAAAGCCCGGCGCCACCGCATTCACCCTGATCCCTGCCGGTGCAAAATACACTGCAAGCCACTGTGTGAAATTTACCACCGCCGCTTTGCTCATTGCGTAAGCAGGCACACGGGTGAGGGGACGGACGCTGTTCATAGACGCAAAATTTAAAATACTGCCTTTTCCCTCCGCCGCCATCTGCCTTGCAAAAGCCCTCACCGGAATTACCGTTCCCATGGTATTTGTCTTAAGCACGCTTTCAAACACCTTAAGGTCTAAGTCAAAAAAGCCCATCCTGTCCTCCGGCCTTTTCTCCTCCAATTCCTCCGGTTCATATGTAAAATTGGTGGTGATGGCGCCCTTTTGATTGCCTCCCGCCCCATTGATCAGATACCGGCAGGGCCCGTACACTTTCGCCACTTCCCGCGCAATGGCATCCATGGCAGCTTCGTCTGTGACGTCCGCAGCTCTCACCATACACTCTCCCCCTACGGAACGAATTTGATCGGCCACCTTCTGTAATTTTTCTTCCGTTCTTCCAACCAGAACTGTCTTTGCTCCCTCCGCCGCAAGCTTTACTGCCACCTGCGAGCACAGCGTCCCTCCTGCTCCTGTGACGACCGCCGTCTGATTCTGAAATATTTCGCTCATCTGCATACCTCCTGCCCTCTTTTAAGGGAATATTCATCTCCTACAACGCCGACTGCATATGATCTGCGTTCTCCTGTCTTGCCAGACTGTACTCCTGCGACCAGTCCATATCCCTGAATTCCGCCGCGGCCTCATTTTTTTCGATATACTCCATCAGCAGATCCAGCATTTCCACCGTCCACACATTTTTATCAATCTGCGCTGTGGTAAATTTATTTTGGCTGATCATCTCAAACCCGAACATATCCTTTACCTTTGTTTTCACAGCGCCCTCAACCACCTCCTCTACCAGGTGGGCCGGAATAAACAATACCCCGGCGTCCGTCCCAAACACAATATCCCCTGGAAGGCATACCGCATTTCCGATTCTCACCGGCACATTAAAGCCCGTCATGACAAATTCTCTGATCGGTGTGGGATCGATTCCTCTGTAATAGACCTGTACCTCCTTGATCCGCTTCATCTGCTCCAGATCCCGGATTCCTCCCCAGATCACTCCGCCTCCCGTCTTGGTTTTCTTTGCAATGGCAGTGGTAAGGTTTCCTCCCAGGAAGGTACCCTTATAAATTTTGTCGTACATATCCGCCACGCACACATCTCCCTCCACCAGGCTGTCCACCACCCATTGATTGTAGGTCCCGTTTCTCCCCTCGCTTCTTCCAATCTCCATAGCCATAGCATGCAAATCCGGCCTTGTGGGACAAAAGACGGACGTCACCGCCCTGCCGATCAGCTTCCGCCCATCATTATGCAGCAGCCTTAAGCGCCCTTCAAACTGATTTTCATAGCCCTTGACAAAAATGGGCTTCCATACCTCCTCCAGGGTCAATGACTCAAGAGCCTTGAGATATTTATCCGCCACCCTGGGTCTCCCATCCGGAAAACGCTCCCCCTTCCACAGGGATGTCATTTGAATGATATCTTCCCTCACATTAAAATTCATTGTCCCGCCTCTTTTCCTCTATGATTCTTTTTGCATTGTAATAGCACACATCCTCCGCCAGCCTTTTAAGATTTTCCCGGGAAGCCAGAAGCTCGCCCTTCTCTGCCTTGCTTCCCAGCCAGCCGCATAGCACCCTTCTGAAATACTCATGCCGCACAAAGGAAAGGATGCTTCTGGAATCAGTGGTCATTCCGATAAACACGGAAAGAACGCCGAAGGAGCTGATATTTTCAAGAACCTGGCGCATCCCGTACAAGTGGTCGCACCACCACCAGGCCGGCCCCAGCTGCACCTTTCCGGCCGCGCCGTCCTGGCTGTAAGAGCCGCTTAAGACGGCCATCGGCGCATGGTCCGCTGGATTCATTGTAAACAAAATCACACGGGGCATGCCCCATTGTTCTTTCTCAAAGTCATCCAGCATCCGGGTCAGCGCTTTCACATTACAGCAGCTGCCGATTCCCGCAAAGCCGCCCTCCGGCCCGGCCAGAGCCCTTAGCCGGGAGCTTGTGTACCTTTGGGCGCCCATATGCAGCTGCAGCACCCATCCCCGCCTGGCATACTCCCCGGCCAGAAATCGCAGAATCTCCGATGAAAGCCTTTCTCTCTCCCGCCCGGTCAGCAAATCCCCTCTCCTTCGCCTGACAAAAAGCGCTTTTTCGGTTCCGTCCTGCTGAAAATAGGAAAAGCCGTTATCCAGCGCATGATCCGCAAATTTACATCCAGCCCTGGAAAACGCATCCAGTCTCAGGGAAATGGCCCTGTAGTAATCCTCAAGCGTCCCAATGGACACTTGGGTCAGCTGCTCTAAGCTCTCCAGCGTTTCTGCGGACGCCTCCACTATATTGTCTCCTCTCAGGGAGGGCGCAAAATGGTCAAGCTGGGAGAAATCTGAGATATCCTCCGTCAGCAGCGCGCAGGGCGCGGCATATTCCACCCCAAAGCCTGAAAGCAGCTTTAAGGGATCGTGATCCTGCTTTGAAAGCAGGTCCTCTGCCTGTTCCCAAAGCCCTTGGGCATCTGTGACCCCCGGTTCCAGGGAGATTCCGAAAACTCTTTTCATTTCAAGAATCGACCAGTCATACAAAGGATTTCCTGCCAATCTTGGCAAAACGGACATCCACGCCTGAAACTTGTCCCAATCCTCTGCCTGTCCGGTGATATATTTTTCATCAATCCCGCAGATGCGCATGGCTCTGTGCTTGTAGGGATCGCAGCACACCCAGAGCTGCGCAAGGTTCTCACAGCCTTTGCCGGATAAGAGCGCCCTTCTGCTTAAATGATTATGGTAATCAATAATGGGCAGCTTCCCTGCACATTCGTGATAAAGCCATTGCGAAACAGGCGTATTCAGCAAAAAATTCTCTTCCACTCTGATTCCTCCTTATGGACTGCGGCCCTTTCCGCCTCCTGCAGAGCCGTCATGGCCAGCAGAACGATTCCCGTGCCATGGTCGTCGTCATCCACAGCTCCCAGCGTTCTGTAATAGCTTCTCTCCATGGAACAGCCGGATCCTCTGCACATCCCTTTTACCACTCCTTCCTCCGTGATGGCCTTCCGGCGCAGCGCCTCCATTCCCTTTCTGGCATAATAGATATAGGAAGGCTCCAAAAAGCCGCAGGATACGCCATAGGAAATTCCTGTCACAAACATTCCGGTACAGGAGGTTTCCTGATAGGAGGTCTCCTCATCCAGTATCTGATGCCACATTCCCTCCTGATCCTGGTATCGGACCACCCCCGCTGCAAATTCCCTGAAAAAAGCAAGAATCTCCCGGGCCTTTTCCCAAAGTCCGTTTCCCTTTTCATGCTCCCAGAGCTTTTTCAAAAAATCCGCCGCAGACAAAAAGACCCAGCCATTGCCTCTTCCCCAGGGAATCTCGTTGGCCCTTTCCTTGTCCAGAAAATATATATGTGAAAAAATCCCTTTTTCTCTGATATACAGCCTCTTTTGAACTCCCCGAAACTGGCAGATACATTCCGACAGATACTCCTCTTTGCCCGTTATCTCCCACATTCGTGCAAAAAAGGGAACGCTCATAAAAACATCGTCCGCCCACATGGTGTCTTTTCTGTGGAAGGAGCCGTCCTGAAACCTGGGCACATTGCGCCTGGCCGCTTGGGCCAGCTCAAGCACAACGGACAAGGTTCTGCCGTCCAGGGTACGTTGATAGCTCTCCGCCAGGCACATTCCCGCCGCTCCTATGGAATCAAGGTTGTCGAGAAATACGCTTCTTTGCAGAAAGGGCGGCTCCCCGAAAAGCATTCCATCATATTTTGCATACTCAAAAAAATCCGAAAGAAGCTCCATGTTTTTCAAAAAGTAATCTGTCAGCTCCCTTCGCCCGAGAAATTCCGAGGCGCAAAGCAGACCGTAATTTCCCACCATCAGGGCGTAAAACCATTGTCCGAAAAAGCTGGTATTCACATAAGGCCGCAGATACAGCCTTTCCGCGTTAAAGCGCCAGAAACAGCGCTCTCCTGCCGCGTTGAAATAAGGCGTTTTCCACTGCAGACGCCGCTCCGGCCCAAACAGGGTATTTACGCTGTCCTCCGCCCCGAACGCTCCCACCAGTAAAAATTTCCCCAAAATTCCCTCCTTTTTCTTCACCAGGGGAAGCTCCAGCACCTCCTCCTGATCCTGACAGCAAAACCCCCATCCTGAGGATGTTTTCGAGGACTTGATTAAGAGCACGTCTCCCTTTTTCAAATGAATGCTTTCTGGCGGCCCTTTCGTTTCCGCTGCCCCTTCCCGGGAGGCGTCCTCTTTAGCTAATTGACCGTTTACCAGTATTCTGCACTCGGAAAAGGGTTCAATGCTTACCCTGCCATCTCTTTTGCAGCTGCTTACGGCATAAGCAATTATGCCCTTTTCCCGCCCGTACCATCTGCCAAAATCCACCCTTAAAGGGTCTTCCCAAGAGGCTTCAAAAGGCGCAAAGAATTCCTCCTGATCTTTCGTCCGGGCGGGATAGGGTTTTGCCGTCACCCCTTCCATTTCCAGCCCATGAACGGAAATTACGGTGCTGATATGATTCAGATAGTCCTTCGCCTCCATTCCCCGGTAATAAACAGTAGATATTGCCATTTCCAGAATCTGGTGGCTTTCTTCCAGCGTACACTGCACAATAAGCTCCCGCCGTCTGGGGGATACCTCTATTGCATAGCATTTTCCCTTGTCGTCCTCCCACTTGGGCTGCACTTTCTCTCCGTCATAATATACCGCGCTGCAGCTCCCCTTGAGATTCAGCAAGGCATTGTCTTTCTTTTCTCCCAAAACGTATGTCTTAATCCATATCTGCTGTCCTTTTTTCCCCTCCGGACAGAGCCTGCCCAAATC
>NZ_CEWDFQ010000198.1:0-5744 GCF_982438285.1 Acetatifactor sp.
AGACCGTTGCCAAAGCTCCTGTAAAATCCAGGGAGGATCTGGCCATTGCCTACACCCCCGGAGTTGCACAGCCCTGTAAGGTAATCGCCAAAGACCGGGATGCCGCCTATCGGTATACAATGAAGGCAAATACCGTGGCCGTAGTCTCCGATGGAAGCGCCGTGCTGGGCCTTGGCAACATCGGTCCCTACGCCGCAATGCCCGTAATGGAGGGAAAGGCGGTGCTATTTAAGGAATTCGGCGGCGTCAACGCAGTGCCCATCTGCCTGGATACACAGGACACTGAGGAGATCATCAAGGCGGTGACCTGGATGGCCCCTGGCTTTGGCGGCATCAATCTGGAGGACATCAGCGCGCCCCGCTGCTTTGAAATCGAGGAGCGCCTGAAGGAGACACTGGACATCCCCGTGTTTCACGACGACCAGCACGGCACCGCTATCGTGGTTTTAGCGGGCATCATCAACGCTCTGAAGGTGGTGGACAAGAAAAAAGAGAACTGCAGGGTGGTGATAAACGGCGCAGGCAGCGCCGGCATTGCCATTGCAAGGCTGCTGCTCACCTACGGCTTTTCGGATATCATACTATGTGACAAGTCAGGAATCCTGTCGAGAGAATCAGAAAATCTAAACTGGATGCAGGAAAGAATGGTCAAAGTTACCAATCTCAACAACGAGACCGGATCTCTGGCAGACGCCTTAAAGGGCGCCGACATTTTTATAGGCGTTTCTGCCCCCGGTATCGTAACCGGGGAAATGGTAGCCAAAATGAATCCGGATGCCATACTCTTCGCCATGGCAAATCCCGTACCGGAAATCATGCCGGATGAGGCAAAGGCCGCCGGCGCCAGAATTGTAGGCACCGGCCGCAGCGATTTCCCCAATCAGGTAAACAATGTGGTCGCCTTTCCCGGTATTTTCAAGGGCGCTTTAGAAGGCCGTGCTGCGCAGATCACGGAGGAAATGAAGCTTGCCGCCGCGCAGGCCATTGCTTCCTGTGTTCCCTCAGAGGAATTAAGCGAGGACAACATCATGCCCCAGGCCTTTGATCCAAGAGTGGTGCAGCTTGTGGCAGAGGCTGTCAAATCCCACATCAAACGGTGAAAGGCTTTCCAAAGCGCAGGAGGTTTATTTATGGATACTCTGGCACAAAACTGGTACGGCAAGCCCTACTATTCTCTGGATGCCTTCTGCAAAAATACTTTTGGCCATAAATGCTACAAAATTGCCCTGAATGCCCATTTGACCTGTCCCAACAGGGACGGTACCCTGGGCACTCGGGGCTGTATCTTCTGCAGCGAAGGCGGCAGCGGCGACTTTGCCGTATCCATTTTGGGTGAAACTGTGGAAAAGCAGCTTGCAAAGGGGATTTCTCTGCTGCACCAAAAAAACACAGGGCAGCATTTCATCGCTTATTTTCAAGCTTACACAAATACCTATGGCCCCATAGAATACCTGAGACAAATCTACACACAGGCCCTTTCCTCTCCCCTGGTCTGCGGCATCTCTATAGCTACCCGTCCCGACTGCCTTCCCAGGGAGGTATTGCTTCTCTTAGAGGAGTTAAGGGGACGCTTTCCGGAAAAATTTATCTGGGTGGAGCTGGGGCTTCAGACCATTCACGAGGCCACTGCCGCTTTCATCCGCAGAGGCTATCCCCTTTCCTGTTTCAACGATGCCTTAGAATCGCTTTGCCGTCTGCAGATTCCGGTGATTGTCCATGTAATTCTCGGGCTGCCGGGGGAGAGCGAAGAACAGAATCTGGAAACCATCCGATACCTGAATGACGTCCGCCCCTTCGGCGTCAAGCTGCAGCTGCTTCATGTGCTTGCGGACACAGATTTAGCTTCCCTTTACAGAAAGGGCGCATTTTCTGTTCTCACAAAAGAAGAATATCTTTCATTGACAGCCAGATGCCTTTCCATTCTCTCACCCCGGATCGTGGTGCACCGCCTGACAGGGGACGGCCCCCGGGATACGCTCATAGCTCCCAGGTGGAGCTGCCACAAGAGAGATGTGCTCAATTCCCTGCACAGGCTCATGAAGGAAAAAGAACTCTGGCAGGGAAAATATTTTTCAGGAGGAAATGAACATGTTACAGGAACCCCTTACCTTATATAAATTGATTGTGCTCTATATGCTGAACCGCGTAAGCTTCCCCCTCACCATGGCTCAGGTCAGCGACTTTATTCTGGAGAAGGAATACACCAACTTCCTGACGCTGCAGCAGGCCATCGGCGAGCTCACTGACGCCGGCATGATAGAGACTCGTTCCGTGGGGAACCGCACCCATCTGGTTCTCACAAAGGACGGCAGAGATACCCTGAGCTTTTTTGAAAACCGCATTAACAGCAGCATCCGGGGCGAGATAGACGCCTATCTGCAGGAAAATGAATTTACCCTGCGAAACGAGGTGTCTGTACAGGGAGACTATTATAAATCTACCTCCGGGGAATATGAGGCACATCTGATCGCAAAGGATAGAGAGATCAAACTTGTGGAGATCACCTTGTCTGTGCCCTCAAAGGAGACCGCCGCCGCCATCTGTGACAGCTGGCAGGAAAAAAATCAGCAGATTTATAAATACCTGGTAGAGCAGCTTTTTTAGTCTGCTCTTTTCTTCTTTCTCTTCCTTTTTCCCCGGCGGACAGCATCCGACCAGGCCAGACGGCCGTCTATCCAGACGCGCTGTACCTTGATCTTTAAAAGCTCATCTTCCTCTACCGTAAGAGGATTTTTATCAAGGATCACCAGATCCGCCCTTTTCCCCTCTTCAATGCTTCCCAGAATATCTTCTACCTTATATTGAAAGGCCGCATAAATGGTAACGGCCTTTAACGCCTCCTCCACGCTGATTTTCTGGCTCTCTCCCAAAATACGCCCCTGTCTGGTTTTCCTTGTCACCGCATTCCAAACAGCCTCCAGGGGTCTTGTATCCGTCACAGGGGCATCGTTGTGAAGGCTGAAGGGGATTCCTTTTGCAGCAGCGCTGCCTGCCGGGTCAAGACGCTCTGCCCTCTCCGGCCCCAAAAAGGTTTCATAGTGCCGGTCTCCCCACACATAAATATGGGCCGGAAAAAAGGAAGGGTAAAGATGGAGCTTTTTCATTTTATCCAGCTGGTCCTCCCGCACTGTCTGGCAGTGTATAATCAGGTTCCGCTTATAATTGTTCCGGGATAAATTTTCACAGCCCTCCAAAGCCTCTATAATCCTGTCAAGTGCCCTGTCCCCATTGCTGTGAATGGCAAAGGAACGATTGGAATTCAAAATCGTTTCCAGCTTTCCTCTAAGCTCCTCCACACTCATATGTGTGTAGCCGCAATAATCCTTCTCATCCTCATGTCCTGCAGCCGGAGTAAAATAGGGTTTTGTCAGAGCCGCCGTGTAACACTGAATGCTTCCGTCCATCAAGAGCTTTACCGGCCCGTTGATGATATGATCCCCTTTGATTCTGGGCGGCACTTCTCCCTCCTTCGTAAGAGAAGGACACACAATATACCTGGCCGGAAACTGTCCCCTTTTCATGCAAAGCTGCACAAGCCAGGCCATCTGGTTTCCCCCAGCGCCTTCACAGACTGCAGTAACCCCCTGACGCAGATACTCGTCGCAGACTTTTCCAATAGGGAGGCATGTCAGAGAAAGTCTTTCCCGTGGAGAAAGACCGTAAGCCAGCTCTATGAGCTTTCCCGCAGCGGCCATCTCCTCAAACACTCCTATGGCCTTCCCATTTCTCCTGCGCACGATACCTCCCTGGGGGTGAAAATCGGGGGTATTTGTACCTGTAAGCTCCATGGCCCTGGTGTTGGCCATGACCACATGGAAGGAGGCATGAATCACGATGACCGGCCTGGTCCGGGAAACCTTGTCAAGGTCCTCCGCCTCCGCCATTCTTCCATCCTCAGAAAGAGTATCATCATACCCAAAGCCCACAATGACCCCTTTTTTGTTTCTGGCCTGATCAGAATTTTTAAGAGCTTGAATCATCTGCTCCACATTCCTGATTTTCCCCACAGGCACACAGCGCAGATCCACGAATTTCAGCTGGGAAAAGGCATAAGAAATAAAATGACCATGAGCGTCAAAAAATCCCGGCATCAGAGTTCGTCCTTTCAGGTCAATGACTGCAGCCCTTCTTCCTGCCGCCTTCATCACCTCTTTTCTGCTGCCCACACGGATAATGTTCCTGCCCTCAACCAGCACAGCTTCCGGGTTCGGACATTTGTCGCTCATGGTCAATATGTTTCCGTTTATAAAAATTTTCTGCATAGGGCACTTCCTTCCTGTCCCATACCTAATGGCTTTTTTCCTCAGAAGAATGTGCCTGGCGGCGGATGCGCTTCATATGCTCTCTTATCTTCACCTCATATCCGTTGCCCGTGGGACGATAAAACTCTTTCCCATTTAACTCATAGGGCAGATATTGCTGCTCCACATAATGATTTGGATAATCATGGGCATATTTATAGCCTGTTCCATGTCCCAGCCTGGCAGCTCCCTTATAATGAGCATCCTGAAGGTGTACAGGTATGGGCAGAGAGCCTGTCCGCTCCACCTCCTCCATAGCCTCAAAGATGGCAAGGCAGCTGGCATTGCTTTTGGGCGCACAGGCCACATATGCCGCCGCCTGGGCCAGAATGATCTGTGCCTCCGGCATACCAATCCGCTCTGCCGCCAGGGAAGCGTTCACTGCCACCGCAAGCGCCTGAGGGTCCGCATTTCCCACATCCTCCGCCGCACAGATCATAATCCTTCTGGCGATAAAGGTAACGCTTTCTCCCGCATAGAGCATTCTTGCAAGATAATACACCGCAGCATCCGGATCGGAGCCCCGCATACTTTTGATAAAAGCCGATATGGTATCATAATGATTGTCTCCGTTCTTATCATACCTCACGGCGCGCTTTTGTATACATTCCTGGGCCACATCCAGCGTGATATGGATCCTCCCGTCTTCCTCTCTGGGAGTTGTTATCACCCCAAGCTCCACAGCATTTAACGCATGCCTCGCGTCTCCCCCAGAGATATCCGCCAGAAAATCCAGGGCGTCATCCTCGATAACGGCACGGTATGCTCCCATTCCCCTCTCTTCATCATAGACAGCTTTTTTTAGAAGCTCCTTTATGCCTTCCCTGGGAATGGGCCTCAGCTCAAAGATATTTGATCTGGAAAGCAGCGCCCCGTTTACCTCAAAATATGGGTTTTCCGTGGTTGCGCCGATCAGGATCACGGTGCCGTCCTCCACAAAGGGAAGAAGATAATCCTGCTGGCTTTTGTTGAAACGGTGAATCTCATCCACAAAAAGGATGGTTCTTTTGCCGTACATCCCCTGCAGCTCCTTCGCCCTGGCCACTACCTCCTCCATATCCTTTTTCCCGGCCGTGGTGGCGTTGATCTGTGTAAATTCCGCGCTGGTGGTATTGGCTATCACCTTTGCCAGCGTGGTCTTTCCCGTTCCGGGCGGCCCGTAAAAAATCACGGAGCTTAGCTTGTCCGCCTTGATGGCCCGGTAGAGCAGCTTGTCCTTCCCTATGATATGCTCCTGGCCCACCACCTCATCCAGGGTTTTGGGCCGCATCCTTGCAGCCAAGGGCGATTCCTTCTCCATTTTTGCGCTGCGCATATATTCAAATAGATCCATCGTCCCGTTTTTCTCCATTCTCGTCGGCAAAAGCCTCAAATTCCTTTTTCACACTGCCCAGACATTTTAACAGCTTCGGGGAAAATGTGCCGCACTGCCCTGTGAGTATC
>NZ_CEWDFQ010000199.1:0-5742 GCF_982438285.1 Acetatifactor sp.
TTTTAAGATTGAGAACAGGGAATAAAAATGATATTTCTAAATTAACACAGCAAAAGCCATCAGACGCAAATGTAATGAAATGATGAAATAAGAAAGCAATCAATGTTAGGAGGAGAAAAGAAATGGCTGTTACAAAACAAAGAAAGGCAGCGGCAGCAGCGGTGGGACGAAGAACCCCCGGGGCCGGAGGTAAAATAGCCGTACATTTTAAAAAGTATTACCAGCTCTGGCTGTTAGCGCTGCCTGGCATCATACTGACGCTGATGTTTTCCTACATACCCATGACCGGTCTGGTTATCATATTTAAGGATTACAATTTTACGGACGGTATTTTCGGCAGCCCCTGGGTGGGATTTAAAAATTTTGAGTTCTTTTTTGCCAACTTCGCAAATGCCTGGAGGGCAACTAAGAACACGATCATATTAAATCTGCTCTACACGTTGTGCGGAACCATAGTGTCGGTGGCGCTGGCGGTTATGTTCAATGAAATACGAAGTAAAAAGTATTTAAAAACAACCCAGTCCCTTTCTATTATGCCCTACTTTATTTCCTGGGTGGTAGCCGGAGGTATTTTGAGAGCCCTGTTAAATTATGACGGCGGCGCCATCAATAATCTTTTGGTAGCCCTTGGCATGGACCGGGTGGATTTTTACAATGACCCCAAGTACTGGAGGATAATCCTGACCCTTTGCAATATCTGGAAATCCGCAGGCTACAATGGTATCATTTACTTTTCCACCATAGCGGGCTTTGACACCTCACTGTACGAATCGGCACAGGTGGACGGTGCAAATCTGTGGCAGAGAATCCGTTACATCACCGTGCCGCTGCTGAAGCCTACCATTATTATTATGTTTTTGCTTTCTATCGGAAAGATTATGAGCGGTGATCTGACCATGATGATGTCCATCACCAACCTGTCACCCATGCTTTTAGAGACCACAGACATTATTGATACCTATGTTTATCGTTCCGTCATCGGTGTAGGAGACTTTGTAATGGGCTCCGCAGTGGGACTTTATCAATCCATCTTCGGATTTGTGCTGGTGCTGTTTTCCAACTGGCTGGTGGGACGGTTTGACAAGGATTATAAATTATTTTAGGAAGGGAGGAGCATATTATGGAGAAAAGAAAAAAAATCAAACGATGCACTTCAGACAGAGTGCTGACGGCAGTGTTCTATGTGGTTGTGGGCGTATTTGCCATAGCGTGTCTGTATCCACTGCTTCTGGCCATAGGAACCTCCTTTACGGATGAGGCCTCTATCACGGTGAACGGCTACAATGTCATTCCCAGGGAATTCAGCCTGGAGGCCTATAAAATGATTTTTGGCTCTCTGGGAAAGAATCTGTTCAACGCTTACTGTGTGACCATAGGAGTTACTGTATGCGGCACCATTCTCTCCATATTGGTTTCCTCCTCTTTTGCCTATGTGCTGACGGTGAGGGAATTTAAACCAAGAGGGGCATTGAATATGTTTCTGTATATCCCCATGATTTTTTCCGCAGGACTGCTGCCCTGGTATATCATGTGCACCAAATACTACCATTTGACCAATAATTTTCTGGCGCTGGTGCTCCCTTGCTGTATCAATGCCTTCAACGTGTTTCTGCTTCGCAATTTCTTCAAATCCATACCGGAGGAGCTTGCGGAGGCGGCAAAGATTGACGGGGCAAATTATTTAAGGATATTCAGCGTGATTTATTTCCCTCTGGCTAAGGTGGGCCTGGTGACAGTCGGCCTGTTCTACGCACTAAGCTACTGGAACGACTATTATCTGTCCTTAATGTTTATCAGCAAGCAGAATATGTATCCGCTGCAGTATTATTTGTACAATATGCTTTCCAATGTACAGTTTATGGCAAACCAGGCCAATGCTTCCCTGGGGTATAATATCAATATCCCGCTGGAGACCACAAAGATGGCTACCATCTGCGTGACCATAGGACCGATCATTTTACTTTATCCCTTCGCCCAGAAATACATTACCAAGGGCGTTATCGTAGGAGCGGTAAAAGGGTGAGAGCACTCACATTCACAATATATTTTTACAAGGAGGAAAACATATGAAAAAGAAACTGATTTCCACATTGCTGGCGGCAGTCATGGTGGTATCTCTTGCAGCCTGCGGCTCTGACGGAGGCACAACAGCATCTTCTGCATCGCCGGACACTACAGCACAGGAAAGCTCCCAGACTGCGGAGGCGGGTACGGAGGCAGAGACCACTGCTGATTCTGAAAATCCCCTTCGGCCCGACACATTGGACACCATCACAGTGGTGCTGTTCGGAGAGGAATCCCCTCGTATGCAGGAGCTGATGGAGGGAGAGTTTCAGCAGGTATTTATTGATGAGATCAACACTCAGGTGGAGCTGATGTATCTGCCCTGGACGGAGAACGGAGCGGGCGGAAAGGTAGACCTGATGATTGCCTCAGGACAGGAGTTTGACGCCTGCATCGTGGATCCCGCATGGGCGGCGAACAGCTACAGCAAGGGTTATCTTCAGGACCTTACAGATGTGATCGACACCTATCTTCCGGACTGGCATGAAAACATGGATGAAACTGCCTTTGACGCATACCGGTTTGGAGACGGCGTCTATGCCATTCCCATCGGCAACAAGCCTACGGCGGGAACCTTTAACACAGTCTGTGTGAGAAAGGATATCATGGATGCCATCGGCATGACGGAGATCACCAGCCTGGAGGATTTGACAGAATATGTAGAGAAAGCCTATGAGGAATACGGACTGTATGCTACCTATGAGCTGGCAAACAGCGAATACATTATCAGAGGCGCCAGCGACAGAAACATCAGCGAGCTGACTACGGGACTGTGGGTGGATCAGGATACTCATGAGCTCATCAACTTTGCGGAATCCCCTGAGTTTGAGACGGCGGTGAAGCTGTACAACGAATGGTATGAGAAGGGATTGATTCCCAAGGATATTCTTACCAACACAGTAACCCTGCCCTTCCAGGCAAATATGTGCTCCATCATGAGAGGCACCAGCGGAACTACCAAGATTGAGAATGAGCCGGGCTTAAAGACTATCGTGCCCGAGGCGGAAACCATTGAATTTTATCTGCGCCCTGACAAACCCGTTTACAAATCCACCTATGAAAACACAGCCTTCCAGGTACCGGTGACCTCTAAAAAGGCCGACAGAGTGGCGCTGTTTGTAAACCTTCTGCAGAAAAATACGGAGCTGGCGGATCTGTTTGCTTATGGCGTTGAGGGAACGGACTACGAGCTGGTGGATGGAAAGGTGTCAAAAATAAGCACTGACGAGCTGTTCTATGAATGGATGATTTACAATGTAAATATTTCTACCCCTACCACAGCTTACACGGATGAGTTTATGGAAGTCTATAAGACCTGGGATGAAGGCTCTATTACCTCTGTTGATTTTGGCTTCAGTATTGATTATACTAATATTAAGACAGAAAAGGCACAGATTGACAGTGTATGGGATGAGCTGGCAAAGCCCATGCTGGCAGGACTTAAGGATTACGACTCCAATATCGAGGAGCTGAAAACTGCGCTGCAGAATGCCGGGTGGGATACCTATGTGGCAGAGATTCAAAGACAGTTTGATGAATTTCTGGCAAATAAATAAGTAATTGCAAAAAAGAGGCTGTCTGTTCTTGCAACAGGCAGCTTTTTTTGAGAAAATAAGAAAAAACCAAGGGAGGATGAACATGCTGACATTTGACACAAAAACACCGGAGGAATGCGCAATACCCGGGAAAGCGGTGGAGGAGATGGACAAACGCATGGAGCGTCTTGGAATCCATATCCATGGCTATCTTTTGCTGAGTGGAAAAAGTATTATAGCGGAGCGCTACTGGGAACCCTATGGAAGGGATGTGATTCACAGGATGTACTCCATCACCAAGAGCTTTGCTGCCCTGGCGGTGGGACTTTTGGAGAAGGAGGGACGAATCAGCCTGGAGGATAAAATCTGTCAGTATTTTCCGGAGCTGCTTCCCGAGGACGGAGGGCATCCCTGGTGTCTTGAAATGACTATAAGGGATATGCTTTCCATGAGAACCTGCTATGGCTCCACTACCTTTAAGCGTTATGGAGACGGAGACTGGACGGAATCCTTTTTCCGGGTGGAGCCGGATCATGTGCCGGGCACTGTCTTTTCCTATGACACCTCCTCCGCTCATGTGCTGGCGGCTTTGGTGGAAAAGCTGACCGGCATGGAGATGCTGGATTATATGCGGGAGAAGGTGCTGGATAAGCTGGGCTTTTCCAAAGAGGCCTATATCATGAAGGATCCCTCCGGCGTATCCCAGGGGGGAAGCGGAATGGTGTGTACCCTGCGGGATGTGGCCAAGGTGGCCTATTTGTGCAACCAGGGAGGCATACTGGATGGAGAGGAGCTTCTGCCTGGTGAGTTCTTAAGGGAGGCCGTGGCCTGCCAGACCCCTACAGATGTTC
Organism: Acetatifactor sp.; assembly: GCF_982438285.1. Classification (NCBI taxonomy): domain Bacteria; kingdom Bacillati; phylum Bacillota; class Clostridia; order Lachnospirales; family Lachnospiraceae; genus Acetatifactor; species Acetatifactor sp. The sequence continues at coordinate 4,451 of NZ_CEWDFQ010000199.1, forward strand.
AGCCCACCCTGGACGAGCAGTGCGGCTACGGCTACATGATCTGGATGCCCAGAGAAGATGGCTTTGTGTTCTACGGCATGGGGGGACAGCTTGCGGTATGCTTCCCCGAGCTGGATTTTTGCTATCTCACCATGGCAGACACCATAGGAAACCCGGCAGGACTGCAGATGCTCTATGACTGCTTTTACGACACGGTATATCCCTGTCTTAAGGAGCGAAGGGGCAAAGCGCTGACAGTGGGGAAAAACCTTGGGCAGGATGTGCCGGATGGAGAATGGGAAAAGCGGCTTCGAGAGGAAACCCAGAATGTGTCCTATACCTTTTATCCCAACCAGATGCAGTGGAGCAGCCTTTGCTTTGACTGGCAGAAGGGGCGGCTTAGCTTTGTACTGCCCTTAGGGGAGGCACAGCTTGACTTTGGAGGGGGTGACTGGGTGCGGGGACAGAAGTTTCCGGGCACAGATTATGCCTGCGAGTGTAAGGGATATTGGAAAATGGGACATTTCCTGCTGCAGTGTTATGTGACGGATGAAGAGCAGGGTCATGTGAGCATGGATTTTGCATGGAAGGATGAAAGACTGAGCGTGCGCATGGTCAGCACAAATGAAGAGTACTTTGCCTTCTTTAAGGGCTTTGGCTCTGCGCACAGACAAAAGGAATAGAAGGGAAGCCTATGAACAAGGGAATCTGCCAGAAATTTTGGGGAAAGTTTAAGGGGAAGAAGATATTCCGGCATATGTTTGCAGTCTGCTTTGGCTTGGCGGCCATCTGTATTTTTTTATCCTGTATCGTGGGATTTTTGTGGTTTCGGGCCTCCCAGCTGGAAAAGGAAAAGCAGGACTATAAAAATATGCTGTACGCTTATTCTCTCATGCTTGACAGCTACCGAAATTCGGCAGAGGAGACCATTGAGGTGCTGGAAAATGACAATTATGTAAAGCGGATTATGTATCGGAAGGAATTTATCTGGAATGATAGCACAAGTGTGGCGGCTTCGGTGGTGACTAACATGATTTCCGTCAATCCTTTGTTTCATTCCATCTATATTTTCGGAAACGGGGACTATCTTTTAAAGAGCAGTAATCCCTCTTACCCTATGGACAAGCAAGGGGACAGCCTGATGCAGGGAATCTACCAAAACAGCGTTTTCGGAGAATTTACTCCTGCCTACTATATTGATGTCTACGGAGAGAGCAAAGCGCTTTTGTGCCTGTCCAGCGGGGAAATGGATCCGGTAAACGGTCAGAAGGAAAGCGGTATTTTAGTAAGCCTGGATATTGGCAGGGTGATGG
>NZ_CEWDFQ010000200.1:0-5723 GCF_982438285.1 Acetatifactor sp.
GATATGAGCAGTATGAACCCCATAGATATTAAAATAGCCATCCGACGCAGCTTAGAGTCCATTTGCCACCTCAACTAAATATTTGCCGTAATTGGTTTTCATCAGAGGCTCAGCCAGCAAAAGCAGCTGCTCCTTATCAATAAAACCTCTTTTATACGCAATCTCCTCTATGCAGGAAATATACAGTCCCTGGCGCTTCTGAAAGGCCGCCACAAAGTCCGCCGCATCCAAAAGAGCGTCATGATTCCCCGTATCCAGCCACGCAAAGCCTCTTCCCAGCGTCTCCACATAGAGGCTTCCCCGCTCCAGATACGTATTGTTGATGCTGGTGATCTCAATTTCTCCTCTGGCGGAGGGCTTTACATTTTTGGCGATCTCCACCACATCGTTGTCATAAAAATACAGCCCCGGCACTGCGTAATTGCTCTTTGGATGCTCTGGCTTTTCTTCGATAGAAATTGCCTTCCCCTTTTCGTCAAACTCCACCACGCCGTATTCCTTAGGGTCTCTCACATAATAGCCGAAGATTGTGGCTCCCTTCTCTCTGGCGGCCACTTCCCGCAGAACCCTGGTAAAGCTTTGTCCATAAAAAATATTGTCCCCCAAAACCAGGGCGACTCTGTCGTTTCCGATAAAATCTGCGCCGATAATAAATGCGTCCGCAAGCCCTCTTGGCTGTTCCTGCACTGCGTAAGAAAATTCCATGCCCAGCTGGCTTCCGTCCTTTAACAGTTCCTGGAACACAGGCAGATCTCTGGGAGTGGAAATAATTAAGATCTCTCTGATGCCTGCCAGCATCAGGGTGGACAGGGGATAATAAATCATCGGCTTGTCATATACGGGCATAATCTGCTTGGATATAGCCTTTGTGAGCGGGTAAAGCCTGGTTCCCGAGCCTCCCGCCAAAATAATTCCTTTCATGGGTTTTCCTCCTTCTTGTTTACAGAAATCGCCCTGTTCTCACAGGCTTTGTAAACGCGCCAAATGGGAACGAGAAGCTCGTCCCCATTTTTTAATCTCCTGTTTACTTTCCGTACATCTCCGTGTAATATTTCTGGTAGTCGCCGCTTGTTACATTCTTCATCCAATCCTCATGCTCAAAAAACCACTGTATGGTCTTTTTTATGCCCTCCTTAAACATGGTTTCCGGTTCCCAGCCAATCTCTTTTCTGATCTTGTCCGGCGCAATGGCATATCTGCGGTCATGTCCCTTTCTGTCCTCCACATAGGTGATCAGATCTCTGCTCACCAGCGCCTTTCTGGGGTCCTCATCAGACAGCATTTCCTGCAGTGTGTCAATAATGATATGGATAATCTCAATGTTCTGCTTCTCGTTGTGTCCCCCAATATTGTAGGTCTCAAAAAGCCTTCCCTTCTCCTGCACCATATCAATGGCCTTTGCATGATCCTCCACATACAGCCAGTCACGCACATTTTTGCCATCCCCGTACACAGGGAGCTTTTTCCCCTGCAGGGCATTGTTGATGATCAAGGGAATCAGCTTCTCCGGAAACTGATAGGGGCCGTAATTGTTGGAGCAGTTTGTGATATTGGCAGGAAAGCGGTAGGTATCCATATAAGCCTTTACCAGCAGATCCGACCCAGCCTTGCTGGCCGAGTAGGGACTGTGGGGATCATAGGGCGTTGTCTCATAGAAAAAGGCGTTGTCGTCATCCGGCAGGGAGCCGTACACCTCATCCGTAGACACATGTAGAAACTTTTTATCTTCTTTAAAGCTTCCACCAGGCAGCTCCCATGCCGCCTTTGCACAGTTGAGCATAACAGCGGTTCCCAGCACATTTGTGCGCACAAACACCTCCGGGTCCCGGATGCTCCTGTCCACATGGCTCTCTGCGGCAAAATGCACTACTCTGTCGATCTCATTCTCCGCAAAAATTCTGCCGATGGCCTCCTTATCACAGATATCGGCCTTCACAAAGGTATAGTTTGGCCGTTCCTCCACGTCCTTTAAATTTTCCAGATTTCCCGCATAGGTCAAGGCGTCCACATTGATAATCCGGATAGCTTCCCCGTATTTGCGAAACATATAATGGATATAATTGGAGCCGATAAAGCCTGCTCCTCCGGTCACAAGATAAGTCCTCATATTGTTCTCCTTGTCCCTCTTAAGTCTTTTCTTTATTTTACCACAGCCCTTGCTGCCGTGGCTACTAAAATCTCACTTCCTAGTATCCCAGATAACTGAGATTTAAATCCACATTTCCACTGATTCCGCTGACCCTTCCTGTGGATTTATACTGCCATAGGTCATACCTGCCCTCATAGGTGGGCTTTGCGGCATACTGGGCCAGCCAGATTTTATATGCACTCAAGGCGGAAGTATCTATCTTGCTTGTCAGCCAGGTTTTGTTTGCATAAATCCCCGCCGTGTATCCAGCGTTTTGTATGGTCTGGCAGAAGGCCTTGCACACCTCGGTTCTGGTCTGTTTGTCAATGCCGTCAGCCCGGCCTCCGCTGCTCTCCACATCCAGGAAAATAGGATAGGAAATCTTATAATTTTTTACAAGCTCCAGCACCATGGAGGCTTCCTCCACTGCTTCCACAGCATCCACCGCCTGGGTAAAGAAGTAAACTCCCACCTTCAGCCCTGCCGCCGTGGCGCCCTTAATATTGGCAGCGTATTTAGGGTCCTCTATCAGACTGCCCTGGGAAGAGCCTCTGTATCCGCAGCGGATAATTACATAGGATACCCCTGAATTTTTTACCGCCTCCCAGTCTATGGTGCCATTCCATTTTGACACATCGATTCCCATGGTGCCCGAGCCTGTCACAAGTGAACCATCGCTGGCAAAATTGTATTTTGCCCCCTGGATCACCTGTTCTCCCGTCACCTTCTTGCCGGAGGCGTCAAAGAAATATACCTTCCCGTCCAGCGTCTGCCAGCCGGTATACTTCGCCTCGCCCTTCACAAAGAATTTATCTGCCGTATAATAATCCGCAAAAACCGCTTCTCTGTAGACATTATTTTCCAAAACATAAAGCTGCTGTCCGCTGGAATCCTTCAGCTTGCTTGTCTTATCCTCTCTGGGATGGGCCTTTACGGTCACCGCGCAGGCAGCTTTTACCTCTTCGCCATTTTCCGAATACTTCACCGTTATGACAGCGCTTCCTGCGCTCACACCAGTGATGGTCACCGCCCTGCCGCTTACCGATACAGTGGCGACTCCCGTATCCGAGGACTCCGCCGTCACAGCATTCTGGGTGGTTGCGTTGGTGATAGAAGCGTTGATGGTCACCGGCGCAGTAAGGTAAACCGTGGCAGAGGTTTTGTCCAGAGTAATCGTCTTATTCCCCGTGACTTTTACATTGAGTGCAGCGCTGGCAGCCGTGGCCGCAGCTCCGCCAGTATAGTTTACAGTCAGGGTAATCACAGCCTCTCCCGCCGCAACGCCCTTTATGGTAAGATTGCCGGAAGCATCCACCGAAGCCGTGGCAATATCCGTTCTGTTCGAGGAAACGCTGTAAGTGAGCTGCTTGCCCGCAGTAAATCCTGCGGCCTGTGCCTTTGCATTTCCCTGAGCACCAATGGCCAGGGTCATGGAGGACTGATCCAGACTCACGCTGCCCGCCGCGTCACTTACCGTCACGCTGCAGGTTCCCGTCAGTCCCGTCACCGCGTTGTTGCCGCTGACAGTGCTGCCATTGGCGGTAAAGGAGATCAGAACAGCGCCGTTTGTAGCGCCAAGGGCCGTCACGGTGGCGCTTGCACCGCTTCCCTCCACCTTCACGGCGCCGGGATTGCTGCTGGTCCAGGTCACATTGGTCAGATTTACCTCCGGGCACTGGGCCGTAACCGTAAAGCTCTCTCCCACCTTCAGCGTCTTGCTGGAGGGAGACACACTGGCCGTGTAGGTTGCCATTCTTAAAAAGCTGCCGCTCATGGCGTAGGTAGCCGGGTCAGGTATGGTGCTCTTTGCCACCTCAGTATAAGTATTTACCGTGGATGTGCTCTCCACCCATTCCACCGTATCCTGCAGCGAGGATTCCACCACCGTTTCATTCTTTCTGGTGTCCTCCTTGGCCGCATCTACTTCGGATTCCTTCTTAATCTCGTTTTTTACATCTATTTTCTGATAAGTGATCTCCTTTTTCACCACCACCGACTGTGCTCCCTGGGGGATGGTGTAATCCGCATATTTGGCACCTGTCAGCGCATTGATGGAAACCTTATAGGTACCGGGCGTAATATCCTTTTTATAGATAATGCCATCCATATCGTCGTCCGTCCAGGTCTCGCTGTCCCCCTCCGGGTCTGTAACCGTCACAGAAAAGGGCACGTTGGCAATCAGCTTGCCGGTTTCCTCGTTGGTGAATTTCACCTTTAAATCCTTTTGCACGGAAGTCAGCTCCAGCTTCACAGTCACCTGTCTGCTGTATTCCGCCTCATCATACTCCGTATTCTGCTCCTGCTCCACAACGCCTGCCGCCGCAAGCCTGGCCAGCTCTGCATCTGCCACAGCCATAAGACCGGTCTCTCCTATGGTGGTAATACCGTCCAGCTGGGCTCCCACGGTGACAAATTCATCCACCTGGCCGTCTGCAATCCGGGCACTGGCATATATGCTCCCTGTCACCAGGGCAAGCACCAGGACAGCCACCCCTGTAGAGGTAATGATCTTGTCCATGGTTCCCATCTCCAGAAACCGATTCCATAATCCGGCCAAAAACACGCCCGGGCCTGCCTTTTTCCCGGTACGCCTCTGTCTTTTGGGGGCAGCCGGGGAATGATAAGCGCTTCTTTTTTCCTCTTCGATGTAATATCCGGCTTCTGCGTCGTCCTCCGGGTAATACTCCTCTGCCTCATAAGACTCTGTATCATCCTCCGGGTAATATTCAGATTCTTCCGGATATTCTTCCTCTATGTAATATGCAGCATCCTCTGTCTCGTCATTCTGGGCATAATATTCAGCTTCTCCAGATTCCTCCCATTCCTCCTCTGCATAATACCCGGACGCCTCTATATCATCCTCTGCGTAATATTCGCTCTCTTCTGCTTCCTCGTCTTCGTAATCTTCCTCGTATTCCTCATCGGCGTAATACGTCTCTTCTTCGTCCTCTAATTCCTCCGCCTGGGCATCATACTCCTCTTCCTCCTGTGCATCCCAGTCAGCATCCCAGTCGGAACGATTCTCTTCAAATTCTTCATATGGCTTTTTCGTATGGCCGAACAACCTTTTCATTTACACTACCCTTTCTAACATTTAAGACACCCGTTGATAATTCCGTAATATTATAGCATTCCCCGCCCACAGCTTCAAGCAAGAAAGCCATTTCTTCATAATTTCTTAAATTTTACAGAAGTGAAATGTTTACTTCCATGCCTCCATATCAATAGCGAAAATTCATAAAATTCTTGTTATATTCATGAATGTATTCATAATAGCTTTCCGTATCCCATGTAAGCTTTAAGCTTTGATTGATAAGCGGAATATTAACCGCCTAAAGCACCATTACCAAAGCAAACAGTCCTCCAATTCCAATCTGAAATTTTTTACTTCTGTGCTTTTCTACAAAAAATTTGTATCCTGCAAAGCTGTATGGTATCATAAATAAAAAATATGGTACTACATAGCGTGGTTTGGCCTCCCAAAAAGTCCAAAACAAAAATGCCCCGATAAAGCAAATCGCAGGAAGCAATGTTTTGACATCCGCATCTTTTGCGCAAATCAAATACAGCAGCATTCCAAACAACAACACAGTCT
>NZ_CEWDFQ010000201.1:0-5709 GCF_982438285.1 Acetatifactor sp.
CTCTGAAATCCTCCCTGCTGCTCCCCTCCGGCAGAAGCTCTGCTGTGATGACAGGATTTTCTTTGGACTTTACATAATCCCTGCCGTCCCCTATGGCGATGCACTGGTTCTGTCTGATTTTTTTCTCCCCATTTTCTTCCGTATGCTCCTCCACGCCTGTGTAGATCAAAACCTGCTTTTCCCCATCCTCCAGGGCGCTCCCTGAAAACACACCGGCGCCGTCATAGGTCTCATCCGGTGCAAGGGCTGCGGGAAGGTATTTCCAGCACACAAAATCCGTGCTGCTTGCATGGCCCCAGTGCATAGAATTCCATGCTGTCTCATAGGGATAATATTGGAAAAACAGATGATGCTCTCCTTTGAAATCAGAAAACCCGTTGGGATCATTGAGCCAGCCTGTAGGCACTGAAAAGTGAAACACTGGTCTTTCCTCCTGTGGGATTTTCGCCACAATCTGACTCTCATATTCTCTTGCTTTATTCAATAATTCACTCATGGTGCGTCCTCCTGCAATGATTCCTGATAGGCGTCAAAATATTTCTGCTTGATCTGCAGATATTCTGACAGGCCATAGCTTTCCATTCTTTCCAGATATTCGTCCCATTCTTCCTCAATTCCGCCGTTTAGTATCCAGCTGGCCTTCATCTGCTCCGCATAGCGTTTGATATCTGTGTCCAGCTGAGACACCCTGTTGGTATCCTCAAGGCTCATAAACACGTTGGGGAATACATACTTGCTGTGCATATCCTCCAGGTAAGTAGCGTGCATATTATCCAGTCTCCATTTTGCATCGTCCGGAAGCGTCACATACACCCCATAATAATCGTTTAACACTGCCAACGGTCCGTTTACCGACTGATTTTCCCGTACCTCCACCGGAGAATTGTCTCCAAGGTCCAGGTGCCGCAGCATGGGCTCCCCCGCGTCATTCACACTCATCTCAAAAATGTTTGGGGTGCCTTCCTCCCCATAGGTGCCCCAGTTATTCTGGGCCGACTGCAGGGGCGCATACATTTGATCAATCCAGGCGGCAGCCAATGCCGTATCCCTGCAGTTAGAGGTCAGCACACAGCGTCCTCTCTCAAATCCGCTGGTCTCGCTGCCGTTCTGCCTTGTGACATTGACCACACCCTCCGGTCCTGCCAGTGCAGGCAGCATAACGTAATCCTCATAGTTGTCAATATTGGCGATGTCCCAGGTAAAGCAAAGACCATATCTGTGATTTTTTCCCTTTGCTACATAGGTGGACCAATCCTGCGTAAACGCCTCTGGATCCACCACTCCCTCCTCTACCAGATGATGCAGCCAGGCAATTCCCTCTTTATATCCCTCCTGAACAGCCGTGTAGATTACCTCTCCTTCATCAGTCACCGCAAAGTGATCCCCTGTATCCCCATAGCCTTCTCCAAACCCGTTGATCAAAAAGGCAGGATCCTGATCCCCATTGTTGATGATAAAGGACATGGGGATCACATCCCCGGTGATGTCAAACTCCGCTTCTATTTCATCGGCATGATCACGAAAGGCAATCAGTACTTCTTCCAGCTCAGCCGTGGTTGTGGGAACCTCCAGATTCAGAAAATCCAGCCACTTCTTGTTGATATAGGGAATATTGCCAATGGCCTGAATGGCCTCCTTGCCCTCGCCCAGCTGCTCAATCCAGGGGAATGCATAGATATGTCCGTCCGGGGCAGTACACATAACCCTGTACTCCGGATATTTCTCAAATACCGCCTGCAGATTGGGCATATATTTGTCGATCAGGTTTTCCAGCGGGATAATAATTCCCTGTTTTGCATACCGCAGCAGATCGTAGTCTCCCATGCCCGCCACAAACAAACCGTCCGGAAGCGCTCCAAACTGCGCCAGCGCCAGATTTTTCTTATCTGCAAACTGATCCGACACAAAGCAGGTCCAGTCTATATGCACATTCGTCTGCTCCTCCAGCCTCTGAAAAATAATCCTTTTATTGGGATCCTGCTCCGTTCTGGCAGGCGCGTTTGTGATAAAGGACAGCTCTCTTGTCTCCTCCAGCGGGAAAGTCACTTCCGATATCGGTGTATCCGGATCAATATCCGCCTGCGCCACTCCCCCCTGGCCACATGCTGTCAGAGACAGCAAAATGGCGCCAGACAGCGCTGCACAAATGATTTTTCTTCCTTTTTTTGACATTGCTCTCTCCTTTCTCAGCCCTTTACCGAACCCACCATGACACCCTTGTCAAAGTACTTCTGGAAGAACGGGTACATAATCAGCAGTGGAAGGCTGGATACAATAATGGTGGAATATTTCAAAAGCTCAGCCATCTTGGCCAGCTCTGCCGTACTCTGAATGTCTGCAATCATGCCGGACTGGGGCGTGTTCTGTATCAGGATAGATCTTAACACCAGCTGCAGTGGCTGCAGGGAGGCGTCGTTTAAATAAATCATGGCGTCAAAATAGCTGTTCCACATCCCCACAAAGCCCCAAAGAGCCAAAACGGCAATGATAGGCTTGCACAAAGGCATCAATATTTTGAAAAAATGCTGTATCTCATTTGCCCCGTCTATCTGGGAGGCCTCCCACAGTTCCTTTGATATGGACTGATAATAGGTTCTGGCAAGAATCATATTCCATACATTGAAGGAACCGGGCACTATGACCGCCCATACGGTGTTCACCAGACGAAGCTGGTTCATCAGAATGAAAGTAGGAATCAGTCCGCCTCCAAAAAACATGGTAATGATAAATATAGTGTTAAAAAACGTTCTCCCCACCAGCTCCTTCTTGGACATGGGATATGCCGCAAGCAGTGTGATAAAGATGGAAAGCAGTGTGGAGGTTATGGAATAAAGAAAGGAATTTAAAAATCCTCTCCATATCATCTCATCCTCCATCACTCTGCGGTATGCCTCCAATGTCCAGTCCTGTATCCGGAAGCTGAGCCCCTGGTTGTTGAGCACATTGGGATCCATAAAGGACGCAATCACCACATATGCCAGGGGCACTACCACTGCCACCACAAACAGCCCCAGCAAAAGATAGCCCGCCGTCAAAAGTATTTTATCTGCCATACCCAGTTTTAATTTTCTGCGCTCCATGCCGCGTCCTCCCTCCTATAATCCTTCGCCTTCATTCAGCCTGCTCACGATCCAGTTTACCAAAAGCAGCAGTATCACATTGATGACCGAATTAAAAATGCCGACTGCAGTGGAATAGCCGTAATCACCGGACAACAGACCCATCTTGTACACATAGGTGGAAATGATCTCCGATGCCGGAAGGTTCATGCTGGTCTGCAGCGCATAAGCCTTCTCAAACCCGATGCTCATAATATTTCCTGCGGAAAGGATAAACTGGATCACCACAATGTTTTTGATGGCCGGCAGCTCCACATACCATATCTGCTGCAGAATATTTGCACCGTCTATGATAGCCGCCTCCTCCAGCTCCTTGCTCACATTGGACAGCGCCGCCGTATACATAATGGAGGACCATCCTGCCGTCTGCCATATGCCGCTTGCTATGTAAATGGTTCTGAAGGCCTCCGGCATGGTCATCCAGTTTGTACTGCTCCCCAAAAGCTGGTTCAGGGGCCCCACCGGGGAGAGGAACATTCTCACCATACCGCACAGGACAATGACGGAGATAAAATTGGGGGCGTAAATCAACAGCTGAATTTTCTTCTTTATGCCCTTTCTCCTGATTCTGTTGAGCAAAAGAGCCAGAATGATCGGTACCGGGAATCCCCAAAGCAGACCGTACAGGCTCAGCTTCAACGTGTTTAAGAGATACGCCATAAAATCAGGCGAGGACAAAAATCTCTCAAAATACTCAAGTCCCACCCATTCGCTTCCCAGAATCCCCAGGCGCACATTGTAATCCTCAAACGCGATCAATATTCCTCCCATGGGAAGATACTTAAATATAATGGTAATCACAAGTGCCGGCATCAAAAAGAACAAATACAGCTGCCAGTTCTTTTTCACATACAAAAGCTTTTGCCTTGTAGTCCTCTTTCCATTTACTGCTGCCCTTTTTCCTTCCACCTCTACCTCTCCCTTCCAATCGGTTTTTGCTTTTCTCGCTTTTCTGCTTTTTGTTTTCTTTGTTTGTTTACCCTATCTGCTTCTTTTCTTTTAGTAACCGGTAAAGTAACCGGTTACTTTATAAGCCCATAATAGCGCGCTGCAGAGGAAACGTCAAGTGATTTCCAGATTTTCGTCATATTCTCCAGCCCGCCGCACCGAAATTTATGGAAACTGCACATAACCGGTTACTTTACCGGTTACTTTTTCTCTTGCCACTGATTTTTTCCTCTGTTATAATAAGAAAAACACAAGCCCATCAAGGAGTGATTTTATTCATGAAAAGCAACAAGGTGACCTTTGCGGATATCGCTAAATATACTCATTTTTCCAAAACCACCATTTCCCGCTATTTTAACAATCCGGACTCTCTCACCCTGGAAAACCAGCAAATCATCGCCCAGGCCCTGGAGGATCTGGATTATAAGGAAAACAAGGTTGGGCGGATACTGGCCAGCGGCAAAACCGAATTTGTGGGCATCATAGTGCCCAATCTTTATCTGCACTACTATTCCGAAATGCTCAACCAGATTCTGTCCTCCTATGAAACCTACGGCTATAAGTTTCTGGTATTTGCCGGTAATTCCAACGAAGAGACAGAGCGACGTTACATCCGCGAGCTGTTGGCATACAATATCGAGGGAATGATTGTGCTCAGCCACACCATTCCCTCTGCGGAGCTTGCCTCCTATCATATTCCCATTGTGACCATTGAAAGAGAGGATCAATATACCTGCAGCGTAAACACGGACAACTATATGGGAGGCGTGCAGGCAGCCAGCCTGCTGTACAAAAATCATTGTGATGTACTGATCCACATCAACGTGGATGTGCCTCCTCATGTACCCTCCTACGGCCGGATACAGGGCTTTCTTGACCTCTGCGCAGAGCACAATGTGCCCCACGAGCTTCTGTTAGAGGATCTTGGAAATACTTATCAGGAAAACAAGGCCGCCATCCAAAGGCTTGCCAGATACCTGGATGAGAAATACGCCGGCATGAGAAAGGGTATCTTTCTCGCCAACGACACCTACGCCAATATTCTGCTCAACTTTCTCATGCAGCTTCACGGCTGCCTGCGGGATGACTACCGCATTATCGGCTTCGACAATTCCCCCATTTCCAGCGAAGCGGTTATCCCCACCAGCACCGTAGGACAACAGATTGATAAGATCGCTGCCGCCGCCATGGAAATTTTGGTAGAGCAGATGAACGAGCGCAAAAAAAGAAAGCCTGCCCTGGCAAAAGGCCCCATTCACAGAGTGATTACTCCAGTGCTGATCAGCCGGGATACTACTTGTAATCTGCGCTGACACCATGAATAGGGCGGCACCACCGCTTCCAGAGATGGAGAGTGTCCTTCCTCGTCACAGGTTTTGTGTTTCACTCATATCCTAAAACGGAAGACATTTTATCGGAGGTGAGCTGTGTGAATAGAAACAACTATGGCTGCCATACTCCTGACATAAGAGATTATGGGGCGGAATCGCTTATTGTGAACATCGACTGTTTTACTAAACAAAATCCATATTATAGAACCGCATTATGGACAGGTAACCATCTTCAAGTAACACTAATGAGCATACCTGTCCATGGCGATATCGGGCTTGAAATACACTCTGATGTCGACCAATTTATACGT
>NZ_CEWDFQ010000202.1:0-5692 GCF_982438285.1 Acetatifactor sp.
TGCTTCCACCCACCAGATTCTGTGTTCGTCCCTTTTACCCTCCGCCCACTCGTTTGCAAGGGAATGGCCGTTAAAGCCCTGTTCGTACACCTGCTCTGCAAGGGCCTGGGATATAGGATGGATTTTTTCCGCATAAGCCTCATCCCCCAAAATCTCTACGCCTTCGTCCAAAAGCCAGGAGGTTTCAATATCGTGGCCATAGGACTGCATATCCACAAGGCTGTTGTAATCCCTGTCGAAAAAGACCTCCTGTCTACGCTTTACGGGATTGTAAACCTTTCCAGCAAAAATATCCAGAATCTGCCGCATTTTGTCTCCCAGCTCTTTTTCGGGCCACACTCTGTACAGCCCAGTATATGCCTCAAACACATGAAGCAGTGTATTCATGGTTCTGTGTGCAAGCACGCCGTTGCCCGACAGCTTTTCATTGGAGGTTTCTGCAAAATTCCGGGCGAAGGCCTCCAGATAGCCTCCCTCGTCCCTGCATTTTTCTTCTATCAGGTGGTACAGCTCCAGAGCCAGCTCCAGGGCCTCCTCATCCCTGCAGGCCTGATAGTAAGCTGCAAGGGCGTAGATGCCAAAGGCCTGGTTGTAGGTATGCTTGGTGGTATCCAGAGGTTCACCCTTGGCCGTCACAGACCAGAACAGCCCTCCAAATTCCCTGTCAAGACAGTTCTCCCGCAAAAACCGGTACGCATGCTCTGCTTCTTCCAGTAAAGATTTGTCCTGCAAAAAAACTGCCGCACTGGAAAAGAACCACAGAATACGGCTGTTTAAAATACAGCCCTTTTCCGCACCCTTGTCCGTTTCCAAATCAAAGCCCATCAAACCGTAATAGCCTCCATTCTCCACGTCCTTTAAATTGCACCAGAATGGAATGATTTTTTCCACAAGCTGAGCGCGCATCTCCCGGGCCATTTCTTTTTGTTTCTTTTTCACATTCTCCATAACCTCTCTCCTGCGGGCTTCTACCATGTCCGCTGCCCCCGGCTCTCTTTCTTCTCCTGCGCGATACAAATATTCCCCCTTGTACAGGCTTGCGCACTGGGGTTTTCCCTCTAGCTCCCGGTAAAAGGCCAAGGCATTGTCGTATTCCTCCACTGCCGTTTCCACCTCTCCATCCTCCGCAAGCAGCACCTTCCAGACCGCATTTACCAGCCCAAACAGACGATAGCCGTATTCGCAGGACACTTTGATATATTCTTCCGTTTTCTTATCCGGGCATTGTATTTTGCCTGCCAGCTCTGTGATTTTCTTCCACAGTGTTACGGCTTCTTCCTTCTCCTGCAGAGCCTCTTCCTTTTTGTGATGCTTTAACAGATATTCTCTCACCGGCCCAAGCTGCTTTTCGCCCCCCAGCCTGTCATCCCGCATCCAGTTGCATACGGGAACGGCGGCTTCCCGATACTGTGCGTCAAAAGCCTGACAGTATCTTCCTTTCAAAATGGCTTCTCCGGAAAGCAGGCAGATTTTGCGGAACAATGCACCGTTTTCTTTGTCCATTCCCAGAATTTCGGTGGTATAGCTTTCGAATATTTCCCCTTCCCTGCGGCCCGGGTCCTTGGCAAACTGAGCAATGACATAGGCGTTTACATCGCACCAGAGTTCATTTTTAATATAGGGGCCAAACCAGCCGCCGCCCCGGCTCCAGGTGTATATCCCTGCGATCAGCGGATTGTCAGACAAATCTGACAATCCCTTTTTCACAGTATTTTCCGGAAATCCATCAATCACTCCGTTCATCACATACATGGGATAAGCGCCCTTGCCCTCATATTCCCTCTGGCACTGCACCTCCACCACCTGTCTGTGGCTGCCGATGCCAAGGCATTCATTGACCTTGACCCGGCGCCAGAAATCCAAAGCCGTATGCTTGATGGAAAACAGCAGGCGCCGGTGCGGTTCTATGCGGTCCGTAACGGCTCTGTAATAGTCCGGGTTTGCATGGAAGCCGTCAGGAAAGCAGTCCCAGGTGCGGAAAATCAGGTCCTTTCCATGATTGACACAAACCTCCTGCCGCAAAAACTGCAGCAGCTTCACATACCGCTCCTGTTCCCCTTTCCGTTCCGCCTCCTGCTCCTCCCTGGTCATTTCTTCTTTTCGGGAATATTGGTTTAAGCTGATCGGACTGTTGCCCGTGTGGTAAGGGGTATCGTACAGGTAGGTTTCTCCCACTCTGATAATCAGGCCATCCACCTCCGGGAACCTGGTGAATAATTCCCTTAGCAGAATTGCATGCACCCGCAGCGTGTCCGGAGCGTCTATGTCTATTTTTCCCGTTTCCGGATTGCATAATGCCGCTCCGTGCTTCTCCACAAGAGCCTTGGGAAGCACAAACAAATCCACATGGTAAAAGACCTTCAGCCCCTGCTTTTTAGCCGCCTGGTTCTGACGGATAATCTTCTCTCCCAGCTTCTCTACAAAAGCCTTCTCCTTCTCCCTGCCCTCCCAAAGCCGGGCGTCGTACTCTTCCAAAAGCGCCGCACAGTTAATATGCTTAAAAACCTGTCCGTTAAAGCCATACGCCCTAAGCTTTTCCGGCCTTAAAAATGCCGTTTCAAAAGGGGGCTCTCCGGGATTGTGGTGCACCATATCCAAGATGTATTTCATATGCTTCTCTCCGCTCCTTTTTCCGGGTGCTTCAAAGGTATTTTAGCTTTCTGCACAAACTATTTTTCTACCAAATCCAGATAATTTCTGCCCTCAACCCATGCGCTGGTTTTATGCAGATGCTCCTGCAGCGTAACAGCCTTCACAGGCGCTTCCACCTTCAAGTTTCCCATAACGGCAGTAAGGGTATCCCCTTCCACCGCTACCTTTGGCAGCTCTCCGGGCGCCTCTTTAGAATGCAGCACCTCAAAGCCGATTACGCCAAAGCAGCTTTCCAATGTGCCAAAGTCAATTTCTGTCTCTTCCCCTTCATAAAGTACAATGTCCACGCATTTGACGCTGCACTCCTCTCTGTGGTTTCCGGTTTCTTCCACATGGTGATTGTCCTCCGTCACACAGCATCTTGCCTCTCTGCCGTTTAATACTGCAGCTGGCACAGAAATATGAAGGGTACGCTCTCCAATCTTTACATAGAATTCTCTGCCCTCCTGACGAATGGAAACATTGGATACCCCGCCGCCGATTTCAAAGCGTACGCGTAAATCCTTTGCCCTGATACGTCCCTCATGCACCTTATCCAGATCAGGATGGGCGTCTCCGCCGTCCATGCCAAAACCAAAGGCTGTAAGGGTTCTGTTCTTATCCTGGGCCGTCACATGCAGTCCCGAGGAATAATCATAAAAATCATGGAGACATCTCATACAGCAGTAAACAGGCTCCTGTCTGGTGCCAAAATAGCTGATATGGCTGCGGCGCTGGTTCCAGAATATTGCTTTCTGGAAGCTGCCCAGGGTGAAATCCTCCGTCAGATAAGAAGCTGCAATATCATCCTCTCTCTTATCCTTGGTCCACAGATAATGGGTATATCCGAAACGTTCCCTGGCATCCTGCACAAAATAGTCCACAAAGGCTTCGGGGCAATGGCTTCTGACTGTAAAAAAGCACATAGGCAGGCATTCCTCCAGTCCCTCTTTTTCAAGGTCCACAAGGGTAATACGATAATCCAGGGCACGCTGTATCTGCATGAGAATCTGGTCGTTCTGCAGCATTCCGTACAGACGGCTGTGGGGTCCTGCCCACTGCCCTGTGCGGTAATGGAAATGCTCTGCCAGACAGCGCCATACCATATCGTTGAGGTCTCTTGCAAGGGCAAGAAACTCTTCGTTCTTAATATAAGAGAGTACCGCCGCCAGATCAGACAGTACAATAAAGGTATAGGACGGACTGTTATACTCCTGCAAAGCGCCGTGCTCCATATTAAAATCATAAAGCTCCCGCATGCGCTTTAGAGCATATTCCTGAAGCTTGGTGTTGCCCAGATACTCTCCCCCCGCCATAACCACATAAGCGCCCATGATGGAAATATTGGAGTAGCCAGGACCCACATTCCGCCTCTTGATGGACTGGCATGCAAGCTCCAGCGCTTCTTTAGCCGCTTTCTTTTGCCGGGGAAGAATCTTGTCTGCATGCTCCCGCAGCAGATAGTACAGGCGTTTTGCGTTAAAATCCGCCATATTCCAGTCCGGCATGCCCATTTCCTCCAGGGTTTCCTCCAGGAAATAAGGCCAGATACCAAAGGTTTTGCTCTCCGGATTCTTATCCTGCAGTGGCAGAACCTTTTCCAGAATCCGGTTCACCCGTTCCACATCCTCCGAGGTGCCTCTTCCCATCAAATCGCAGGCATACTCCAAAGAAACCACCACGCCGTGTACCCTGCAGTCCTCTAAGCGGCTGTGATAACCGTTTTTGCCGCGCCACTCCGTCATCATATTTTCCACCGGGTCAAAGGACTGATCCATCCGGTTTAAAATCCTTTCAAACAGTCTCTTTTCCCCATCCTTTAAAAAAATCATTTTTACCTCCATTCCTTGTCCGCTGAAACGGATATCAGTTCAATTTTTCACATTCACAAAATGCCATGACTGCCAGGGCCTGGCCATAAAGTGTAGTGCCCCGTGCAATCTCCTTATATGCCTTAGCGTCCGCCATAATGGGGGTTCCCGTGGAAACTCCCGTTACACTGCCGTCCTCTGAAAGGTAATTCGGAAGCATCCTGCAGGTAAGCAGTCCCGCTTCTTTTACCGCCTGCACCTCCTTTGGCGTCATACCGGCTGCTTCACAATACCCCAGTCTTGCCGCCATCAAAAGACCACAGGCAATTCCCGCGCTTGCAGAAAGTTCATCATAAGAGTCCTCATCATCCAAAATAGTGCCGAACATGCCGTCTTCTCTCTGGTATCTGCAAAGCGCCTCAATATGCAGCTTCATAAGTCTGATGATTTCCTCACAGCCTGCAAAGCCCGGCTGAGCCTCCAGGATTTCCAGTGTGCTGATGAGAATCCAGGCATTGGCCCGGCCCCAGTGTACGCCGCTCATATGATCTCTCCTCTGCCCGTGCCAGCCGTGGAAAAACAGCTCCTTTTCTTCGTCCCACAAATATTGATAGTGAAGCTTTAACTGATTGACTGCAAAGGCTCCAAGCTCTGCATTTTTTGTGTCCCTTCCGAATCTTGCCAGAAAAATACAGGCCATAAACAGGGTGTCCGCCCACATCTGTTCCTTCATTCCAGGTACATCCTCTGTCACCGTATGCTCCAGGCCGCCGTCCACCGTAAGGGGAGCCTCCTTCGTTAAATATTCTGCAGTATCCACACAAACCTGCTTATATGCTTCCTTTTCCGTACTTTTGTAAAGCTCCCAAAGGGTGAGACAAGGAGCGGCAGAGTTGATGGTCCGCTTCTCCCCTGCCTCCCCGATATGCTTATCTGCCCAGCGGACAAGGGCTTCCTGATATCTGCCGTCTTTGGTTGCCTGATAAGCCTGCCAGATGCCGTACAAGCCTACACCCGGACCCCAGTCAAAGTGCCCGATATCCATTTCCCAGCTTTTGTCATTTCCGTAAACCATACGGTCCGCCGCTTTTTTTATCAGATTCTGATACATCATTGCTCCCATCTTCCTCTATTCTGTATATTTATTTTTTACTGGTTGCTTTCAAGCAGTGTAAGCTGAGGCGCCTTCAAAATGCCCGTCTCCCGAAGCTGATACTCATACGCCCACGCCGTGCCCGTGGTTCTCCAGG
>NZ_CEWDFQ010000203.1:0-5600 GCF_982438285.1 Acetatifactor sp.
CGCTGTGGAATGTCAATAAATGTTACATATTTATTGTATGTTTTATGTTGTTTTTATTTGTTTTATTTGTTTTTATTGCAAAAATATGTGTTTTTTCTTGACTTTTCAAGGTTTTGGGAACATACTGAAAAAGAGAACAAAGACAAGGAATGAACTCCCTATGAATGACTTTTTTAAGATAGATCTTCACACTCACACCTGCGCAAGCGGACACGGCACAAAGGATACCATCACCGACCTGGCCAGGGAGGCGTCGGCCAGAGGGATCTCCATTCTGGGCATCAGCGATCACGGTCCGGCCACTATGGGCTCTGCTAAACCCTCCTACTTTCGGGGACTGTCCGTGCTTAACAGACAGGACGCTCTGGCCGGAAGCTCAAAAAGGCGTCCTTTTGGAGTGCGCCTGCTTTTGGGTGTGGAGGCAAATATTTTAGACAAGGAAGGACATCTGGATCTTTCCGATGAGATTCTGGCCTCACTGGATTATGTGATTGTAAGCATGCACCTGCCCATATATACGCCCGGCTCCGTCAAAGAGAACACACTTGCCTATCAAAGGGCCATGGAGCATCCAAAGGTCCGTATCATCGGCCACTGTGACGATCCCCGGTTTCCTGTGAATTACGATGCTTTAGTAAGCGCTTCCCTCCAAAGAGGCGTCCTGCCGGAGCTGAATAATGTGTCACTGCTGTCTGACAGTTATCGCGGAGACTGTCGTCCGGGCGCTATTCGCCTGCTGGATGCCTGCCGCAGGCTGAATTATCCCATTCTTCTTTCAAGCGACAGCCATGGAAAGGAGCAGATCGGCTGCATGGCACAGGCCTTTTCCCTGACAAAGGAAAGAGCCTTTCCTGCATCCCTGATCGGGAATCTGCATCCGGAAAGGCTCCCCTTTTCTATTTTCTGAGCGAAAGAACACTGGCCTCATACTCTTTGATCTCGTCAAGCCAGCCCGTATCTCCCGCTACGCCGCACTGCCTGCAGTATTCCTCCCAGACAGCCCCGAAGGGATAGGTTTTTATCTCCTCCTGCATCACCATAAGCTCCGTGAAGCAGCTTTCATCCTGCAGCTTTTTCAGCATTTCATTGGGTGTGCACAAAGCGTTCAAAAGGGCCTTCTGCCAGCTTCTAAAGCCCACAGTCCAGGCAGAAATGCGGTTGATGCTTGCGTCAAAGTAATCCAGAGCCATATAGACCCTGTCAAGCCCGCCGCATCTTACAATCTCCTTTGCCATCTCCCTTGTCTCGTCATCATAGAGCACCACATGATCGCTGTCCCAGCGGATGGGCCTTGTGATGTGAAGGGCGATCTCCGGGAAAAAGCAAAGCAGCGCAGGTATCTTATCCGACACCATCTCTGTAGGGTGATAATGCCCGTTGTCCATCAGAGGAAGCACGCCGTCGTGGGTGGCAGCAAAACTTAAGGTAAACTCCGCGCTGCCTGCAGTGTAGGCCTCCACGCCAATGCCGAACACCTTGGACTCTACACAGGGCTTTACTAAATTCTTGTCATAGGGCTCGGACAAAATCTGCTCGATAGAGTCCTTATATCTCATTCTGGGCCCCATTCTGTCCGCAGGAATATCCTTAAATCCGTCGCCGATCCAGATATTCATTACACAGGGAACCCCTGTTTCCTTTGCAAAATACTCAGAAATACGGATGCAGGCCTTTCCGTGGTTGATCCAAAACTGTCTGATCTCCTCGTCAGGGCTTGTAAGCGTCAGGCCATCCTTGATTTTATCATGGGAAAAAAAGGTGGGATTAAAATCGATTCCCATGTTTCTTTCCTTTGCAAATTCCACCCATTTTGCAAAATGCTTGGGCTCCAGCTTATCCCTGTCCGCAAACTCGCCCTCCTCAAAGACAGCGTAGCTTGCATGGAGATTCAGCTTCTTTTTGCCGGGCATCAGGCTGATAGCCTTATCCATGTCCTGCATCAGCTCCTTTGGAGTCCTTGCTTTTCCGGGATAGTCCCCCGTGGTTTGAATTCCTCCGGTAAGGGGGCCGTCATGGTCAAACCCAATCACATCGTCTCCCTGCCAGCAGTGAAGGGAAACCGGGATTTCCTTCAATTTGGCAATGGCAGCGTCAGTGTCCACCCCCAGCGCTCCATACATTTGTTTTGCAGATTCATATCTTTCCTGCTGTGTCATTTTACTGCTTCCTCCTTTATCTTGATTTGCTTGGTTTCCTTTTTCATTCCTCCGGCAGATATTCCACAATGGGGAAGGACTGAAAAACACAGGCTCTTGCATCCTGTAAATCCTTAAGCTCTCCCGCCGCTATCATCTGGGCCGCAAGATTACCTGCGGCAGTGGCCTCCGCAGGCCCGGCGTACACAGGAACCCCTGCAGCCCCAGCGGTAAGGCGGTTTAAATAATCCGCATTGGCCCCTCCGCCCACAATATGTATCCTGTCGTAGGTTCTCCCGGTGATTTCCTCCAGCTCCTGCATGGTGGCCGCATAGCACCTGGCGAGGCTGTTGTAAATAACCGCCGCTGTCTGGGCGATTCCCTCCGGCACCTGCTGCCCTGTCTCCCGGCAGGCCTTTTGCACCTCTTTGGTCATATTCTCAGGCGCAAGAAAACGGTCATCGTTGCAGTCCACAATAGAGGAAATGCTGCACTCGGAGGCCATCTGGCAGATTTCCCCAAAGCCCAGGCCTTCTCCGATCTCCTTTTTTACCGACTGTATCATCCACAGCCCCATAATATTTTTCAGGTAACGGAAACGATAATCGTATCCCCCTTCATTTGTAAGGTTATGCTCTCTGCTTGCTTCGGAGCAGTCCGCCTCCTTAAGCTCTGTTCCCATCAGGGACCATGTGCCTGAGCTGATATAAAGGGCAGCCTCCTCTCCCTTGGCAGGCACCGCCATCACAGCCGAGCCCGTGTCGTGAGTTGCCGGAATGACCACCTTGCAGTCATAACCGATTTCAGCAGCCACATCCTCCTTCAGGTTCCCCAGGACAGTGCCCGGCAGGGACAGCTTCTGGAAGATTTCCACAGGATAGCCCAGCTTTTCAATCAGCTCCAAATCCCAGTCCCTGGTCTTTGGACTTACCAGCTGCCCCGTTGTGGCATTGGTGTATTCCGACGCCTTTTTTCCTGTCAGAAGAAAGTGGAAATAATCCGGAATCATCAAAAGCGTCCTGGCCTTAGAAAGCTCCTTTGGCTTTTTTTTCTTTAATGCCATCAGCTGATAAATGGTGTTAAAGGACTGCTTCTGGATTCCCGTTCGGGCATACAGCTCTTTCTCCGGAATGATCTTATATACCTCTTCATCCATTCCCCTGGTTCTGCCGTCCCGGTAAGCAGCTGCATTTCCAATGCGCTGATCCTTTTCGTCAAGCAGCACGAAGTCCACCCCCCAGGTGTCAATGCCTGCGCTGACAGGTATTTTCCCGATTTCCTTACATTTTTTCATTCCTGTCTTGATTTCCTCAAAAAGCCTGTCTACATCCCACACAAGCTCTCCGTCCTCTTCCACCATTCCGTTGGGAAAACGGTGCACCTCCTCTAACACCATCCTTCCCTCTTTCAAATGTCCGAGAATATGGCGGCCGCTGGAAGCGCCGATATCGATGGCAAGATAATACTGCTCCATGAAATACCCTCTCCTTCCGTTTTGCGCAAAATCTGGTTTCCTTAGTATTCTACGTTATATGATAGCTTATAAAAAGGACAAAAAAAAGGACACCATTTGTTTAAAAAAGTGTCCTGATTTGCCAAGGGCTGATGAAAGGCTTTCCTATGCCTGTTTTCATTCCTCTATTTCGTTCTATAGGGAAAATCGATATCTTAGCTCAACGAGCATTCTCCCTCATTCCACAGTCACCTGCAATGAGCCGCAAAAATTATCTCCCTCTAAAGAAAGATAGTTATCGCCTTCCTCAAGCGTAACGGAATATGTGCCTGTATCACTTGTATCTGCAATGATTTTTTCTTCGTTTTTATCACGCCAATAAAATTTAACTGTACCGGAATCAACTGTCAGCTCGTAAATTACGGTGAGATCATTTCCATTTTTCCGTTCCAGCCCTGTACCTCCGAATATATATTCAGTACCGTTAAAGTTATCATATTCGGCATGATAGGAGCCTGTATAGGTATCCTCACCTTTTGTCTTATCGCCCTGTAAATCTTTTTCATCTGTAAGAGCATACTTGCTGAAATACTGGAGCATATCGTTAAAGCCATTTATCACATTGTCTTTTACATTATCGCCGCTGCACCCCGTGATGGTAAAGATCAAACACAAGAAGAGCAGTGAAACAGTCAGAATTCTTTTCATATCATCACCCGCCAATCCTTGTTATAATATTCATAGCAATGATCGCAATCGCGCCCACCGCGTAAATGCTGTTGATTACAACACACACCTGCATAAGTTTGGATTTCACCCTGCCTTTGGTATACGCCAGAATAGAAAAGATACCTGAAAAAATCATAAAGGCGGCGTAACTGTAAATCATAATCTCCGCCGCCGGCGACTCCAATGCCCAGTCAAAGCTGCGCAATGGTAAGATCGTCCACGGGACAAACAGCATAATGACAGAAACAGCAGTTAAAATTTTGTTTTTCATTGTAGTTATCTCCTTTCAGATGCGCCGAATCGAATACAGGATACGGCAAGTGCCAAAATTGTGATTCCGACTGCAGCAGGCAGCCAGGGCAGCCAGGCAATTTGTGTTTCATAAACACCCCAGGCAGCTCTCCCATACGCTACCATTAACAAATAGAACGGATAGCTCATCGGGTATGCAAACCAGATTTTTGTGTTTATCATAAGCACGGAAGGTACAATAGAAGCCAAACCGATGCCAACCGAAAAAATGGGAGACTGAATTAAAGTGGAAATCGCAAGGTACACAGCAGCCATCGGGATTGCCGCGGCATATATGCTGCATACAGTTTTGCAGACATATAACGGCTCAAGGATAAAGTGATAGTCCTGGGTATTGGTAACGATTGCTGCACTGATATAGTACGCGCCAATGGACATTATCATCTGCACTGCCGCCAGTATCAGCAAAACAGTAAATTTCGCAAGGCACAATTTGGTCGTGCTGACCGGCAGGGACAGCATTTTCAAAATCCCTTTGTTCGAGCGTTCCGTTTGATTAAGTAACACGGTACAGATCACCAGCGACGCCGGGATCATAAACCATGCCATACCCATAAAGCCCTGAATGAAAAAGTTGTTTTCGGGAGTGATCTGGACACCCCTCAAATCAAAGTTCATATCCGCATTGATCATGCTCGGAATCCACATCATAATTACAGGAATCAGCAATATCAAAAAGATTTTAGAGCGGCGGATTTTTTTGAGTTCCACCTCCACTAAGGATAAAAAGCTCATTCAAAGCACCTCCTTACTTTCAGATAAATGACCTCCGCAATGCCGAACACAACCGTTTCGATTCCGCAGGCAGTTACATACAAAGCAATACGGCTGTTTTCTACTGCCGTAGAGAGCATTTGATAGGGCGAAGCAAAGGGGAACAGGCCAAGCAGGGCATTGTCTTGGGGGAAAATGGAAAGGGTGAATACGAGAATCACCCCGATACCAAGGGATACCCACATATTCTTGCAGGC
>NZ_CEWDFQ010000204.1:0-5571 GCF_982438285.1 Acetatifactor sp.
CATGCAATCTGGGCAATATTTCCCACAATAATAAAGGCCAGATTGTACAAAACAGTATTTCTGATGAGCTGCCAGAGGATGCCGCTCTGAAACAGGTATTGGAAATTGCGCAGCCCTACGAAAGGACTTTTAAAAAATCCAAGGTTAAAGTCAAACCGTGTAAATGCCAGCCATATTCCCGACATGGGCAGATATGCAAAAATAATAAAATAAGCAATGGCAGGAATGAGCATTAACCAAAGTATTTTGTCTTTACTAATTTGACGTAACATTTGTTTCATCCTTTGTGATTCATCCTTTCTCGTCTGTGATTTTTTATGAGTAAATTATGACAGAAGGCATCGGGGATTATCAATTTGAAATTTTTTACTTTTATGGAATTTTACGAAAAATCCAGCTGCATTTTTCAGGTGCATATGGAAAATATCTGTAAAGCCGGAATAATACAAATTTGTTCTTTTTTTCAAATAGACAGGAAAAACGCCGGGTTGATAAAATTTTGCCATACCAATAAAAAGACTGGAGGCAGATAAAATGATTGTCAATGTAAATGCAGACACGAGAGGCCGGGTTTTTTACGGAATTGGCGGAGTAACCAGCAATGGCATGACGAAATTGCTAAAGGAATATCCAAAAGAGCAGAGAGAGGATATTTTGGATTTGTTGTTTTTACCTCAATATGGTGCGGGCATGCAGGTATTGAAGGTAGAAATCGGTTCGGACGCGAATGGAACCTGCGGAACAGAACCCAGCCACATGCGCAGCGAAGACGACTTTGATATTACAAGGGGGGTGGGATTATGGATGGCACAGGAGGCAAAAAAGAGAAATCCCAGTATTATATTAGACGCCATACGCTGGGGGACGCCTGGGTGGGTTACGGATAATGAGAAAAAATATAAATATTACAGAAGCTTTCTGGAAGGCGCCAGAGAAGTATACGGTCTCCATTTTGACTACCTGGCGCCGGATGAAAACGAAGGCCCTTTTCATAGAAATTGGGTTGTCAATGTGCTGCGTCCCGGATTGAACCGGGATGGGTTTGAAGATGTAAAGCTCAGCGGAGCGGACAGCAACACGGATTGGAATATCGCGGCAAGAGTAGAAAATGATCCGGAATTAAAGAAGGCCCTGGCAGTTTTGAATATACATTACAAGCAGGACAGTCCCCTGGCAGCAAAGGAAAGCGGACTTTTGCTTTTTGACAGCGAGGATCTGGTGGCATACAGGCATGATTTTTCTTTTTCCCTGGATATGGCACAGAATATTATCCGCGCTTACGCTTCTGGAAGGATAGTTCAATATCAAATACATCCTATTATAGAAGCTATTTATGATAATCTTCCTTACACTTGTAAAAGCCTGCTGACGGCAGCCTGTCCGTGGAGTGGCTTTTATCAGATAGAATATGCCTTCTGGGTGATTGCGCAGTTTACGCAATTTATTTTTCCGGGCTGGAGATATGTGGACAGCGGCTGCTGTTATGGGCAGGAGCAAAGCTGTCTGTCTCTGATGGACGAGAAGGGACAGGTTAGTGTCGTGCTGCTTAATAGAAGCGACTCACCACATATATTTGAAATTCAGTTTCAGCAGATAGAAGTAGAAAAGCTGCACCGGTTTCAGACCACACAGGCGGAGTCGTTTGTAAAGCTGCAGGATATTTCGGTGGCGGAAGGATGTGCGTTGGTTGAACTGCCTCCGCGGGCAATCTGTACCCTGACAACCACTACGGGACAGAGGAAAGGGAAACCCAGACACGAGATCCCTGAAAGGAAAGAATTTGTGCTGCCGTATGAGGATTCCTTTGGGGAATATGCGGCAGGAAAACAGCCTAGATATACTGTGGATCAGGCAGGTGCATTTGAAATTCAATATGATGAAAACGGACAGAAGTGCCTGGAACAGGTGATTACCCCTATGAGGAAGCCTTTTGACTGGTCGGGGCGGCCGTCCCCACAGCCCTATACGGTTTTGGGAGGGCAGAATCTGGCAAATTACCGCGTATCACTTGATTTCAGGATACAGGAGGAACCAGGCGCCTGTGAGGATGCCTATGTGATTTTGGGAGCTCGATGCAATTTTTCTCCTAAAATTGCATCTCCTGCGGAATGCTATGGGCTGGTTATTTTTGTACAGGGAAATTGGCAGCTGTGCTGCGGCTCCTTTATATTGGCTTCTGGAATCATGCCAAGGGCTGATATGTCAAAATGGCATAGTATAGCAATAGAAGTTGTAGATGACAGAATTTCGGCATATTTTGATGACTGTCTGCTGGTCGAATGCAGAGACAGTGAAAGAAGCAGCGGAAATGTTGTAATTGGGAGCGGCTATCACGAAGCATTTTACCGAAATCTTAGAATAGAACCAATTGCCTCAGTCAAAGCAGTGGAGTGCGTACGGTATAGTGCGAGGGACTCGCATATCAGATACAGTGAAAACTGGGCGCTCTCAGGAAATGATGCGCGCAATTATATGCGCACACTGCTTACCTCTGACAAGGAAGGTGAAAGCCTTGAATTTACATTTGAAGGAACCGGAGTAGCACTGCTTGGAATGACGGACAAAGACAGCGGCATGGCTGAAATATGGATAGATGGTGTCTCTTATGGTAAGATTGACACCTTTTCAGAGGATGTAAGGTATAGAAGAACCCAGTTTTGTGCATATCGTCTGCCGGACAGGCGGCATACTCTGAGGCTTAGAGTCTGCGGCAAAAAGAATTTTGATGCCGGCCATTGCTTTATAAGAATCGATGCAGTTGAAATAATAGGAAAGGGGATGATACAATGAAAAATAATAGAGAATGCTTTGATTTATATAGAAAGAAATAAAATGAATGGAGGCAACTATGATTACATTTGACGAAAAAATTTATCCTGAGATCACAAAGCAGGAAATGGAAAAGGCGCTGGACTTCTGCAACAGGCAGATACTCCATGTGCTTCCAGAGTTTACCCAGGAGTTTCAGAACGCGTACAGCGAAAACGGATTTTATAGGCCCATTCCCAACAGGGACTGGACCTGTGGCTTCTGGACCGGAGAGATATGGCTGGCTTATGAATATTCCAAGGATGAGAGGCTGAAGAGGGCGGCTGAAATACAGATACACAGCTTTTTTGAGCGGATTGACAAAAAAATCGAGGTAGACCACCATGATATGGGCTTTTTATATTCCCCCTCCTGCGTGGCGGGCTATAAGCTCACAGGCAGCAAGGAGGGAAGAGAAGCAGCCATTAAGGCGGCGGATCAGCTGATCACCAGATACCATCCGGTGGGAGAATTTATTCAGGCATGGGGGCCCATGGACGCCCCGGAAAATTATCGTCTCATCATCGACTGCCTGTTAAACCTGCCCCTTTTATACTGGGCCTCTCAGGAGACGGGAGATTCTAAGTACAGGGACATTGCACAGAAGCATATCCATACGGCGGTTGCCAACGTGATCCGAGAGGATTATTCCACCTGGCATACCTTTTTCTTTGATATGAAAACGGGGGCGCCGGACCACGGCGCCACCTGCCAGGGCTACAGAGACGGCTCCGCCTGGGCCAGGGGACAGGCCTGGGGCGTGTACGGTATGGCCCTTGCCTATCGTTATACGGGAAGGAAGGAATACATAGATTTGTTCCGCCATGTGACGGAGTATTTCCTGACCCATCTTCCGGGGGATCTGGTTCCCTATTGGGATTTGGAGTTTACGGACGGGGATGACCAGCCCAGGGATTCCTCCTCGGCCTCCATTGCGGCCTGCGGCATGCTGGAGATGGCAAAATATCTGGAGCCGCAGGAGGCGCAGCACTACAGAACCATCGCCGCACAGATCATGAAATCCGTCTATGACAATTACGCTGTAAAGGATATGGATACCTCCAATGGACTGGTGCTGCACAGCACCTATTCCAACCACTCGCCCTATAACACCTGTAATCATTACGGGGTGGACGAGTGCAATTCCTGGGGAGATTACTTCTATATGGAGGCGCTCACCAGAATGAGCAAGGATTGGGAGCAGTATTGGTAAGGCTGATGAAGAAGCAGAAATCTTTTTAGCATCACGGAGGAATTTCAATGAAACATATAAGGCTTGAACAGTTACATACAAAGAAGGATTTTCAGGAGCTTATGCTGTCTGTTTTGGAGCCCTTAAAGCCCCATTACAGTAAGGGGAGAGCAAGACTGGACCTGGGTGTGACGGCGGCTCATTATGATCAGGGAGCAGTGTGGATGGAAGCCTTCTCCAGGCCCCTTTGGGGACTGGTGCCCTTTTGGGCGGGCGGCGGACGAGACAGCTGCTTTGAGGAAATTTATCAGAGAGGCTTAAGCGCCGGAACGGACGAAAACAGTCCGGAGTACTGGGGGGAGTGCGGCTCCTTTGACCAGCGCTTTGTGGAGATGGCTGCAATTTCCTATGGTATTATGTTTGCACCACAGGTGGTATGGGACCCCTTAAGCGAGACAGAAAAGGAAAATCTCAGCAGGTATCTGAACAAAATCAATGAGCATCCGCTGCCGGTGTGTAACTGGATTCTGTTTGCGGTGCTGGTGAACATTGCCTTGAAAAAGGCAGGAAGGCCCTACAGCCAGAGGATGCTGGAGGAGTATCTGGAAGGGCTGGAAACCTTTTACCTGGGAGAGGGATGGTATCAGGATGGAGATTCCGGGCAGAAGGATTACTATATTTCCTTTGCCATTCATTTTTACTGTCTGGTGTATGCCAGGGTGATGGAGAAGGAGGATGCCGGACGCAGCGCTCTTTATAAGGAGCGGGCCATGACCTTTGCCAGGCAGTTTATCTATTGGTTTGACGCGGATGGGGACGCCATTCCCTTTGGCCGTTCCCTGACCTATCGATTTTCCCAGGTAAGCTTTTTTAGCGCCTGTCTGCTTGCGGGAATAGAGCCCTTTCCCGTGGATGTGATGAAGGGACTGATCGCAAGGCATCTGCGAAGCTGGATGGAGCGCCCTATTTTTGACAGGGACGGGATTTTAACCATCGGGTACGGCTATCCCAATCTGATTATGGCAGAGCGGTACAATGCACCGGGCTCACCCTACTGGGCCATGAAAACCTTTGCTTTTTTGATGCTTCCGGATGAGCACCCCTTCTGGCAGGTCAAAGAAGCGCCATTCCCGTCCCTTGCGCCAAAATGCCCCATGCCCCAGGCGGATATGTTTGTGCGGCATTATGGAAATCACACCACAGCCTTTGTGCCAGGCGTCTACAGTCCGAACGGACACGGACAGACTGCGGCCAAATACGGAAAGTTTGCCTATGACAGCAAATTCAGCATCAGTGTGGCAAAGTCCAGCTTTGAGCTCCATGAAAATGCCCCGGACAATATGCTTGCCTTTGTGATGGACGGCTATGTGTATGTGAGACGTATCTGCATGGAGTCCAAAATCACGGACACCGGCGTATTTTCCAAATGGAGTCCCGCTCCGGGGATTATAGTGGAGACTACGGTGACTCCAAACGAAAAGGGGCATGTGAGACGCCACCGGATTATCAGTGACAGAGAATGCACCGCCTTCGACTGCGGCTTTGCCATAAGACGGGAGGAAATACCAGAT
>NZ_CEWDFQ010000205.1:0-5541 GCF_982438285.1 Acetatifactor sp.
GATATATAACAGCGTTATAAGGAGGCGAAGAAAATAGACGGCAATCTGACAACCTTAGAACGTATCCACCAGGCCGCAAAAGCAGAGTTTTTAGAAAAAGGGTACAAAGACGCTTCCTTGCGGAA
This sequence comes from Acetatifactor sp., assembly GCF_982438285.1. NCBI lineage: Bacteria > Bacillati > Bacillota > Clostridia > Lachnospirales > Lachnospiraceae > Acetatifactor > Acetatifactor sp. Next base: position 126 of record NZ_CEWDFQ010000205.1, read on the forward strand.
TATTGTGAAATCCGTGGGAATGACTACCGGAGCCTTTTATGGCTATTACAAAAGCAAAGAAGAATTGTTCGAGGCTTTGGTAGGCGAGCATTATGCGTACCTGCTTGGCTGTTTTCAAAAAGCGCAGAAGGAATTTGCCGATCTCCCCCACGAGCAGCAGCCGGAGGTTATGGGAGACATTTCCGGCGCTTGCATGTTTGATATGCTCCACTACGCTTATGAACATCTTGAGGAATGTAAGCTCATCCTCTGCTGCTCGGAAGGGACAAAATTTTCCGGCCTTATTGATGAAATGGTGGAAATTGAGGCAGCGGCAACCCATGCCTATCAGGAAGTCTTGCAGGAGCTTGGACGGCCTTCTCCGCAAATTGACCCCGCACTGGAGCATATCCTGATTACCGGCATGTTCCACACCTTTTTTGAATTGGTGATTCACGAGATGCCGCTTCAAAACGCAGAAAATTATGTGAAGGAAATGCGGGTTTTCTATACAGCCGGATGGATGAAAATTATGGGGCAGTAATGCCCTGTAATTTTTGCCCACGGGTTAGCTATAACTAACTTATACGGATATAAGAAGAACGCGCTTGTGTTCTCTTTATCGTAGATGAAATAAAGAAAAGGAGGAATCTTCTTTGAAAAAACAATCCAATCTGTCACGCCTGCTACAGATTGCAGGCAACCACAAATACCTGACTTACGCTTCCTGGGTGCTTTCGGCCATCAGCGCCCTCATAGCGTTAGTGCCTTTCTACTATATCTGGAAGGTCATGCAGGAAGTGTTGGCAGTTGCGCCGGATTTCAGCCATGCGCAAAACCTGACCCGTAACGGCTGGATGGCGGTGCTGTTCGCAGTGATCGCGGTGTTGGTCTACATAGGCGCTCTGATGTGTTCCCACAAAGGGGCGTTCCGCATTGCCACCAACCTGCGCCTACAAACGATGGAGCATATTGTAAAGCTGCCGCTGGGGTTTGCAGAGCAATTCGGCAGCGGCAGGCTGCGCAAGATCGTCAATGAATCCAGCGCCGCCACCGAAACCTATCTGGCGCATCAGCTTCCCGACCGTGCCAATGCCATTGCGACGCCATGCGGCCTTTTGGTTCTGCTACTGGTGTTCGACTGGCGGCTGGGACTTTTGAGCCTTGTGCCGGTAGTGCTGGGCTTTCTGATTATGATGACGATGACCGGAAAGAAAATGCAGGAAAAAATGAAAGAATACCAAAACGCTCTCGATGATATGTCCAATGAAGCGGTAGAGTATGTACGGGGGATTCCCGTTGTAAAAACCTTCGGGCAGACCATATTCTCCTTCAAAAAATTCAAGGATTCCATTGATAGGTATAAGGTGTGGGTGATTGCCTATACCAAGCAGCTTCGAGCACCCATGATGTTCTATACGGCAGCCATCAACGGCGTCTTTGCCGCGCTGATTGCCGGCGCCCTGATTTTTACCCAAGGCGGCGTTACCAAGGATTTCCTGCTGGATCTCATGTTCTATATCATCATTACGCCCATTATCTCCGTTACCCTCACCCGCATCATGTTCCAGAGCGAAAACGCCATGATTGTAGACGATGCCTTGCAGAGAATCGACAGCGTATTGAATCTTAAGCCGCTTGCAGAACCAAAACAGCCGGAACACCCAGAGGACGCTTCGGTACAGCTTAACCATGTTCATTTCAGTTATGATGGAAAAAACGAGGTCATCAAGGATATTTCCCTTTCAATTCCCGCAGGGCAGACGGTAGCTTTTGTGGGACCTTCTGGCGGTGGCAAGACCACGCTTGCCAATCTGATCTGCCGGTTTTTTGACCCGCAAGGCGGGCAGGTGAAAATTGGTAGCGTGGATGTGAAGCACATCGCCAAAGAGGAACTAATGAATACAGTTTCTTTTGTATTCCAGAATAGCCGCCTAATCAAAGCCTCGATTTTGGAAAATGTGCGTATGGGCAAACCGGATGCTACCCGCGAAGAAATCATGGCTGCCCTCCACAATGCCCAGTGTGACGATATTCTGGAAAAGCTGCCCCAAGGCGCAGACACCGTGATCGGGACAAAAGGTGTGTACCTTTCCGGTGGCGAACAACAGCGGATTGCCATCGCCCGCGTGATGTTGAAAAATGCGCCTGTCGTAATTTTAGACGAGGCCACCGCCTTTGCCGACCCGGATAATGAATCTCGCGTACAGGCAGCCTTTTCCAAGCTGTCACAGGGGAAAACGGTGATTATGATCGCCCATCGTCTCTCTACCGTAGCTGGCGTAGACCAAATCTATGTCATTGAGGACGGGCAGATCACAGAGAGCGGCAAGAGCCGGGAGCTGCTGGAAAAAGGCGGCGTTTTCAGCCACATGTGGCAGGACTATCAAACTTCTGTTCAATGGAAAGTTGCAAAGGAGGTACAATAAAGTGATTAAAAGGCTTCAAAAGCGATATGCCCTTTCCGAGCAGGGGGCGAAAGATTTGGTGAAAGGCTGTCTGGCCTGCGTTCTTCAAAATCTTTCCTTTATGTTCCCGGTGGGCCTCTTGTATTTTTTAGTAGGCGATTTGATGAATGGCGGTGTTCCCGGCGAAAAAATTGCTTTTTACATCGTGGGCTGCGTGGTGTGCATTGGCTTGATCTTGCTTACCACTTACTTTCAATACAACGCTACCTACTTTGCCACTTATACAGAAAGCGGTGTGCGGAGGATTACGCTGGCTGAACGACTTCGGAAGATTCCGCTGTCCTTCTTTGGAAAAAAGGACTTAGCTGACCTTACCAGCACCATCATGGCCGACTGCACCTTTTTGGAGCAGAGTTTTTCTCACTTTATACCGGAACTGGCAGGATCAATCATCTCCACTGTCTTAATTTCCATTAGCCTTTTGGTGTTCGACTGGCGCATGGCATTAGCGGCGCTGTGGGTATTGCCGGTTGCCTTTGCTATTGTAGGCTTCTCCGCAAAGGTGCAGGAACGGCTCAATCAGAAAGCGATGGATGTAAAGATGGCCTGCGCCGACGGGATTCAAGAGTGCATTGAAACTGTGCGCGACTTAAAAGCCAACAACGCCGAAGCAGAATACCTGAAAGGCTTGGAAAAGAAAATCCGCGCCGTGGAACATCGTTCCATTCTCAATGAGTTTGGGTTGGCGGCCTTTGTGGTATCCGCTTCACTCATATTAAAGCTGGGAATTGCCACCGTTGCGCTGGCAGGCTCGGTTCTGCTGATAGCAGGCAGTCTCGATGTGCTGACCTTCTTCCTGTTCCTGCTGGTTGTTTCACGGCTCTACGATCCGCTGCAAGGGGCGTTGCAAAATCTGGCGGCGGTTATCAGCACCCGCACTAATATCGCCCGCATGAATGAAATCCTCGATCATCCGATTCAGCAGGGAGAAAACAGACTTTCCAACAAAGGCTATGACATTACCTTCGACCATGTAGGCTTTGCCTACAACACAGGAGAAACCGTATTGAAGGATGTTTCCTTTACCGCAAAGCAGGGTGAAGTCACAGCCTTGGTAGGGCCTTCTGGTGGCGGCAAAACAACGGTTTCCCGGTTGGCAGCAAGATTTTGGGATGTGAGCCGGGGAAAGATCACCGTGGGAGGCATGGATATTTCCAAAATTGACCCGGAGACGCTGCTTTCCCTGTTCTCCATTGTATTTCAGGACGTTACCCTGTTCGACAATACCATTCTGGAGAATATACGAATTGGGAATAAAGACGCTACTGATGAGCAGGTGTTAGCGGCAGCACGGCTTGCTAATGTAGATGAATTTGCCGAAAAGCTGCCGGATGGCTGGCATACCAACATCGGGGAAAACGGCTGCGAGCTTTCCGGCGGTGAACGGCAGCGGATTTCCATCGCGCGGGCCTTTCTGAAAAACGCGCCGATCATTCTTTTGGATGAGGCTACCGCTTCGCTGGATGTGGAGAATGAAACCTTGATTCAAACTGCCCTCTCCCGTCTAATCGCGGATAAGACCGTACTGGTGATTGCTCACCGGATGCGCACCGTAGCCGGAGCAGACAAAATCGTGGTGCTTTCTGAAGGAACTGTGGCCGAAGAAGGCGCACCGGAAACATTGTTGAAGCAAAACGGCTTATATGCCCGAATGGTGAAGCTACAGACGGAGAGCCAGAATTGGAAGCTGGCGTAAAGTCTTTATTTCTTCCAGTTTTATTATCTGCCGCGTCGGCTATAAATTTGAAATCTGAGGAATGCCATCATGGCTTGAAACGGCCATGGTGGTATTTTTTTTGCGAAAACACCTATAAAAACACCCTTAAAAATGTCACGACTAATAGAGAGGTATTTTTAAATTTTTCTGCTGCCCCCGTAAAAATCCCCTCAAAATGAAATGACTATTAGAAGGGTATTTTTGTGTTTGTCCACGCAATAATTCCCTCGAAAATATACGGATATATGAGAGGGATTTTGAGCTATCTCAAATTTATTTTCAAAAGGGGGTGTCATTTTGCTGTCAAAATGTACGGATAAATAGAAGGGCGTGTTTTGACCGTCCAAAAGGAGGTGATAGAAATCAAAGAGAAAATCCCCGTGATGACCTACTCCCAATACCGCAGAGCTAGAAAGCTAGTCCATCAGTGCTGCAACTATGAGAGCGGGAACTGCCTTGCCCTTGACGATGGAGAAGAATGCGTTTGCGTGCAAAGCATTTCCTACTCTCTGCTGTGCAACTGGTTCCGTGCCGCTGTCCTGCCTTTGGATGAACCTCTGGTGACTGCTTTGCTTCATCGGAAAGAACATAAACGGTGCGCTGTCTGCGGACAATCCTTTCTTCCCGGTTCCAACCGGGCAAAATACTGCAAGTCCTGCGCCGCTATCGTTCACCGCAGGCAGAAAACAGCCAGTGACCGGAAAAGGCGGGCTGCCTGCGGACAATTAGAGACGAAAAAGGCTTGATTCTGCGGGCTTTGCAAGCACCGGTCAACGGGATAGAGGGATAAATCCTTATGCCCGCCCAGAACGAGCTTCTAATTGTCCGCACAGGCTCCTGACCTAAACGGGATTTCCCCAGACAGGCAGCAGGCTGAGTACATATAGGTTCCCGCTTCATTTTGTCTGCCTAAACGGGAATATCCAGGATTGGTTTTTCAGAACATGGCAAAGCTGACGCTCTGGAACGCCCATATCCTGTTTTTCAGTCCGTGGCTTTCCCGCCTGTCAGACAGCCCGGATTTAGACGGTAGTTAATAAGAAAAGAGTTAAATACAAAATAGTCAATATCAATCTATCTATCATAGCGATGATGGATAGAAAGGAGAATTTATGATTCCATACAAAACAGATACCGATATTTCGTCTTATATCATTTTCCCACGATTCCTTATCCCCCTGGATTTATCCAATGACGCCAAGGTGCTGTACGCCCTGCTTTTAGACCGGGCGGGGATTTCCAGGAAGAAAGG
>NZ_CEWDFQ010000206.1:0-5515 GCF_982438285.1 Acetatifactor sp.
GAGTCATTTTTTTTCGCATCAGTCAGCACTCCTTGTTTTGCTCTTATTTCATTATTATAGCACTCTGTTCTTTCGATTTTCCATCGCCACATTACTTTCTGAGGTTTCTTCTCGGCGCCCTTTTTCTTACTGTGTCATTACGATGTCCGCACGCTCCACCATTGCGGCAACCGTTTCATCAATATCCTGTCCGCCGCTTAAGTATTTGTCAGCCTCTTCCTTTAGAATCGCTGCAATCTCATTATTTTGGGCGGGAGACGTGTAGGGCACATGAGAAGTCCGTTTATCCCAGGTGAAATATGCCCTCATGGACTCTACATCAAACAGCTCCTCCTGATCACCTACTATATTAGAAATAACCAGCTCCGTATCCGCCATTTTGTAGGAAGGTATCTGTCCCATAATTGCAATTCCTTCCGTGGTCATGAAGCGGAGGAATTTGTAAGCTGCTTCCTTTTCCGCATCTGTAGCGTTGGCGCTGACCGCAAAAACATCCGAACCGTCACGTTCTACGCCTACCGGACTATCCATGAAGCGGGGCAGCATTGCTACAGCCGTTTTGAATTCATGAGGATAGGTATCCAGGGAACGGGCACTTGCCAAATTGGCAATTGTCGTCACTACCATGGCCGCATTCCCGTTAAAGAATTCCGACATATAGTTTAAACTTCCCGTGGTATAATCCACATAGGAAATTTCTGTTTTATCAATATTTTCCAGCTGGTTTTTAAATTCAAGCCAGGCTTTGAGCGTAGGGTCATCCAGATTGTGGGTGTTCTCGTCCTTAAACAAAGGATTGTCATCCTTACAGAGCGCTGTCCCCAGATAATACATCACAGGGTCTGTCCAGAAGGGCATTACGGAACCGTATCTCTTCTTGCCGTCCACAGTCCTGGTCAGTTTTTCCGCATATTCCGCATATTCTTCCCAGGTCCACTCAAGCGGCGGAACCTCCAGGCCTGCTTCTTCCAAGGCATCTACATTTAGCAAAATCACATTGGCGGTGCTTGTTCCGGGAAGTCCGTAGACAGCGCCACTGTATTCACAATTAATGCGATAATCATCCATGGAAGCGCCATCCGCCTCCATGTACTCGTCAAGCGGGGCAAACAGTCCCTTCGACGCACGGGAAATATACTGAGGAAGGCCCGTGTTGGCAATGATCGTGGAAGTGTCCCCTGTCAACAGCAGCATATCATATTTCTGGGTATAATCATCGCTTTTGCTTGTGGGCTGCGTTTCCAACACCACCTCTATTTCAGGATATATTTTGTTAAATTCAGCCACTACCTGGTTGAACCGTTCAATCATATCCGTATCATTCTCTGCGATCCAGTAGCTGTAGGTAATACTGACGGGTTCTGCCGAAGAAGCAGCCTCCTCCGAATCCTGTGCGTCAGAAGTCGCGGAAAAGTCTGCCGCTTCTGAATTTCCTGTGTCTGTAAGCGCTTTATTTGCGCCGCATCCGCTCAAGGCAGTCATGGACAGCAATGCTGCCAGGCAAACACTTAATACTCGTTTCTTCATCCTGTTACCTCCTTAAAAATGTTTTGTTCTTATTTAACCTTTTACCGCGCCCACGGCTATACCGTCGATAACCTGAGATTGGAAAAGAATAAATACAATAATCAGCGGAAGGGTAGCAACAACCGCTCCGGCCATCACCAGAGAATAAATAGGCGACAGTCCGTCTGCAGCGGCAAACTGCTGTACTGCAAGCTGAACCGTAAACTTTTCTGAGCTTCTTAAAAAAACAAGTGGTCCTTGAAAATCATTCCACGACCAAACGGTTTTTAATATGGCCAAGGTTGCCAGCGCCGGCTTCATCATCGGTAAAATAATTTTTGTAAAAATAGCCGCATGACTGGCGCCGTCAATACGGGCCGCTTCACAGATAGAATCCGGAATGCCCATCAAAAACTGGCGCAGCATAAATACTCCATAAACGGAAAAGGATTCCATCAAAATCAAAATGGTAAGCGTATCATATAAATGCAGCTTCTGCGCAATCACAAACCTCGGTATCAGTAAAAGCTGAGGAGGAATCATCATCAGCGCTACAAACGCCAGAAAAAGAGAGTCCCGTCGAGGAAATCTGATTTTCGTAAATCCATACGCGCACATGGCACCTGCCAAAAGGCTGAGCACCACAGTACCCCCTGTCTGTATAAAAGAATTCACATAGTTTAGAAAAAATCTGTTTTCCAAAAGCACAGTGCTGTAGTTTGCCACCGCATTCCAGTGTCTGGGAATCCATTCGATAGGATAATTGAATACGTCTGCCTCTACCTTGCACGAAGCTGAAATCATCCATAGAATTGGCATTATCATGCAAAAGGAAAGCCCGGTAAAAATAACTGTGCACAGTAATTTTCTAATATCCAATTTTTTACAACTCTTTCTTCCTTTTTCCCACAGAAACATTTTGCTCCTCCTTCCCTGTCAAATCCATCACTCCACGTCCATGCTCTGAAATTTCCATTGCAGCGCCGTAACAATAAAAATTAATACAAACAGAACCCACGCCATACTGCTGGCATATCCCATTTTGTAATAATTAAACGCGGAATTATAAACGTAATACGCCAGCACGCTGGAGGAAGAGCCAGGCCCCCCCTGTGTGGTCACCGCAATTTGGTCGAAGGCTTTAAAGGAACCGATAATTCCCGTAACCATTAGGAAGAATACCGTGGGGCGGACCATTGGCAGGGTAATTTTAAAAAACTGTGTGATATTTCCGGCTCCATCGATACTTGCAGATTCATACAATTCTTTGGAAACACCTTTTATGGCAGCCAAATACACGATAATGTAGTATCCCAGATCACGCCAGACCGTCAGTAAAATAATGGAAGCAAGCGCCCATTTGCTGTCCCCGAACCATCCCGGTGGGTTTTCCACGCCAATAGCGCGAAGCATCTGATTTACAGGCCCGTTTGTGGGCTGCAGAAGCGCTTTGAAAACCACGGAAACCGCCACCAGACTGGAAATATAAGGTATAAAGAACGCCACCTTAAAGTAACTGCTTCCATAGACAAATTTATCAATCAGTACGGCACATACAATCCCCAGGCTTAATTCCAGCACTACCGTTGCCACTGAAAAAACAATGGTATTCCAAAAGGATTCTTTAAATACTGCATCCTTCCAGATATTGACATAATTCTTAATTCCCACAAGATTGATATTGTTAAGCCCTGACAGCATATCCCAGTCGGAAAAGCTCAAATACAGCGAAAACAATACTGGAATTATGGTAAAAATCATCATTCCTATCACCTGGGGCATGATAAACAGCAAGGCGTTCAAATATTCACTTCTTTTCTTGCTGTTAGCTTTGCCAGATCTGCACAACTTTCTTCCAATGCTCATCCTCTCACTCCTTATTTCTCATATGACCCCACTATAAATCTGCTCGCTATCGCAGGTTACCACAACTTGATTTCCCCTTACTGACGCCTGAAAGGAATGCTTCAGCTGCTTTTGTACATATTCCCGCTCCTTGCCGCTGAATACCGCACAGGCAAAATAATGCGTTCCCGGCTCCAGTTCCTTTTTCAATACCGGAAGAAAGGTTCTTTCAAACAAAATGTTTGTATTTGCAACCGGACAGCATATGATGGCTTCACGATCCTGAAACAAATCCTCCAGAACCGTCACATACCCCTCAGAAGCGTATTTCACCCCATGAGCCGAAGCAGGATATTCGTACGCGTTGATTTCCAACGTGCGGGGAATACAAAAACCGCCCTCAATAGTTGACAGCGCCATCTCCGTTTCCAGCCTGTGCACACGTACATGCCAGCCGTCCCATGGAAGCAAGAGGGTCTTTGCCCTGACCTGATTTTGAAACATATTCCACTGCAGCAATATATATCTGTCAGATAGGGAAAGCAGTTCCTGTTTTGTCCGAAAGCTATAGTTCTCCTCTCCCCTCATTGACAGTGCCAGAATGGAATCAAAGGCTCCATCCTTTTCCGATGTGTGCCCTCGCTGTATACTGAACCCAGCTTGGGTGGAATAAGCAAATTTGTTATATTTGTCAGGAAAATTCCCAAAGTAATACCCGCTTCGCGTATTCCGAAGCTTTGTGCCGGATAGCAATATCACATTTTTATCCGGGTCATTGCGCTGTATCAAAAAACCCGGGCGCCTTTGCGCGTAGCAGCTTTTTTCACAATGGACAGGAGTCTCCTGCGCCTGCCAAAACGGATGGTTTTTCTCCAGCGCAAGAATCAAAAAGGGTTTCATCGCCCAATATGCGCCTCCAGGCGAATTATAGTCCTCGCTCATCACCCCATTGGGATAAGCATAGCCCACCGACAAAATTCCGTCCCGCTCAAAAATCGGCTGTTTCAGCCACCACCGCAAATTCTGGAAAATAATGTGTCTGCTCTCCCCATAAGGAATGGCTTCTATGCCCGCATACGCCAAAGCCGCATACGCGCTGGTCTGGGCAAATCGATATACCAAGCTGCGCCCGTAGGGTATCATACTCCCCTCTTCGCTAAACCAGTACTTCATCTGCCGTGCATGTTCTATCAGACGATTTTTGAATCGTTCACACCTCTCTTTGTCAGTATCCCTCCGAAATTTGTAATAAATAGCGCCGTAAAACTGAAAAGCCCATGCGTTATAATAATCGAAGCTGCCATTTTGCCCATCCTCATACCAGCCTTCCCCTCGATATAACTGTTCAATGTTTTGCAACGTCCGTTCAAACTGCTCCTTGTCATACTCCAACGACAGCTGTTCAAATGCCAGGCCTACAAGAATCCTGAAGAAATTCCAATTATTGTTTCCAACCTGATACACAAATATCTGATTCAGCCAATGATACATGTTTTCCTTTGCTTTCTGTGGGAGCGGTACCCAAAAGGTTTCTTTATTTAAAATCAAAGCAAATGCCAGCGCCGCCATTTCCACCAAACGCTGATCAAAATTGCGCGCATCACCAAAATACTCTTCATCCTGGGGATCTACTCCATGCTCCAGCCCCTGAAGATACCGCCTTGTCAGATTACTGGAAAAACCGCCTGCTGTGTATGGCGCAAGCCCCCATAATATCCTTAAAAAGCTTTCACACTCATTTGCCCGCACTGAGTAGTGGCAGCCCCCGTTCCCGAGCCGCAGCCCGGCATTTCCCCGAGTGTAATAAGAAATTAACGGATTTGTCATTGCCTGGAACAAATCTGCCAACTGCTGCCTTGTGTTGATTGGAAGCTTACTGTATTCCGTTTTCTTATCCATCATTTTATCTCTGTTTTCCATCTCTTGCCTCCGATAACGTTATTATATCAGTCAAAAAAAGCGAAATCTGTGCACTGGTTTTTGCAATTTGTATCTTTTCTTTTGGTTTTGGAACGTAAAAAGACTTTCTGGGAAATCTTATTTTCTGCTTGACAATCAATGGCTTTTTATTTATTATTTTAATGTTGAAATAACGATGCGTGGCTCAGCTTGGTAGAGCGCTGCGTTCGGGACGCAGAGGTCGCAGGTTCAAATCCTGTCGCAT
>NZ_CEWDFQ010000207.1:0-5487 GCF_982438285.1 Acetatifactor sp.
TAGAGCGTTTGGCTACGGACCAAAAGGTCGGGGGTTCGAATCCTCTAACGCACGTTAAAAAGCCATCGGCGAAGCCGATGGCTTTTTTCAATATGACGGGCATGCCGTCAGTCTGTGCCCGGCGGGCACACGTTTATTCCTGAAAAGAGGTATCTGCTGTTTGGTGATAAAAAAGGAAGGGGCCGTTGCAGAAATGCAGCAGCCCCTTAAAATTACTTCGTGGTTACTGGGAAGCCTTGTCCGCAGCCTTCTTTGCGGAGGAGGAATCCAGCTTTGCCAGAATGAATGTCATAATCATGATGATGATCATGGCTGCGAAAATTCCCAGCATACCCATGCCCATCATTTCCAATGCGACGATAATGTTATTCATATGTGATCTCCTTTCCCTGAATTGCAAATTTTGCTAACCTGTGTGTCAGCCCATGCTTGTTACCAGCTGAATCAACAGACCGCCCGCTATGGCAGATGCAATCTGGCCTGCCACATTAGCGCCTGCTGCGTGCATAATGACGATATTTCCGGGAGATTCCTCCTGGGCGATCTTTTGTACCACTCTGGAAGCCATGGGGAATGCAGAAATACCCGCTGCGCCCACCATGGGATTGATTTTCTTTTTCAGGAACAGATTCATAATTTTGGCAAGGAGCACACCGCCAAAGGTATCAAACACAAATGCGGCAAGACCGATAGCCATAATGAAAAGAGTGTCAGGCTTTACAAAGGAATCTGCCTGCATACTGAAGGAGATGGTGATACCCAAAAGCAGAGTGATCAGGTTTGTCAGCGTGGTCTGCGCCGTCTGGCTTAAGGACTCAAGCACACCGCACTCGCGGATCAGGTTTCCGAACATCAAAAAGCCTACCAGAGAAGCGGAGGAGGGAGCGATGAAGCCTACAATGATCGTGGTAAAAATAGGGAACAGAATACGGGTGCGCTTGGAAACGGATTTGTTGTCGTAATCCATGCGGATGGAACGTTCCTTTTTCGTCGTGATCAGCTTGATGGCAAAGGGCTGTACAATAGGAACCAGCGCCATGTAGGAATATGCCGCCACGGCGATAGCGCCCACATATTGGGAATTGAGCACCTGGGACACCAAAAGGGACGTGGGGCCGTCCGCGGCGCCTATGATACCGATGGAAGCGGCATCATTCAAAGAGAATCCTAAAGCGGAAGCCAGAAGCAGTGCGGCAAAAATACCGAATTGAGCAGCAGCGCCGAAGAGAAACATGGAGGGCTTGGCCAAAAGAGGACCAAAGTCAATCATGGCTCCGATACCGATAAACAATAACAGGGGCATTGCCTCAGAAGCAGCAATTCCCACATCGTAGAGCCAGGAGACAATGCCGTGGGTTTCCCCAACCCCCTGGAGAACCTGATCCACCGCATTGCTGCCGGGCAGATTGACCAAAATGGCGCCGAAGCCCATGGGCAGAAGCAGAGCAGGCTCATACTCCTTTTTGATCGCCACCCAGATTAAGGCGGCTCCTACTACATACATTACGATTTGCTGCCAGGTGACGGCAGCGAGACCTTCCCATAAAAATGACATTTTTCTTACACCTTTCTTTATTTTTTGAGAATAAAAAAGACCTTTACCATGCGGGGAAGGAAACCCTTGCGTGATAAAAGTCTTGCCGTTTCAATTACAGGCGGGCAGTTTCCCAAGATGCCGAAATGTCGCCTGCAATCCATGATCCATAAAGAACATGGCGGCTACTCCCTTTTGTTGATTAATTATATAAAAAATGTAGAAAAAAAGCAAGTGGAAAGGAAGAAAAATTGCCGTAACATCAGATTGCTTTTTTGTACGAATGCACGTATAATGAAAATAACTGGTTGGCAGTGGAAAGGAAGGATATTATGGCGGCATTAAAGGGAAGCAGGACAGAGAAAAACCTTATGGAGGCGTTTGCGGGAGAGTCTATGGCTCACACCAAATACAAATATTATGCTTCCAAGGCAAAAAAGGACGGCTATGTGCAGATTGGAGAGCTGTTTGAGGAAACGGCTGCAAATGAGAAGGAGCACGCAAAGATATGGTTTAAGCTGCTCCATGACGGTATCGGCTCCACTCCGGACAATTTAAGGGACGCTGCAGAGGGCGAGAATTACGAGTGGACGGATATGTATGACAAATTTGCAAAGGAAGCAAAGGAAGAGGGCTTTGAGGAAATTGCAGCCTTGTTTGCAGGCGTAGCGGCCATTGAAAAGGAGCATGAGGAAAGATATAGAAAGCTGCTTCAAAACATTGAAGAGGGCATTGTGTTCTCCAGGGATGGGGATACCATCTGGAAGTGCAGAAACTGTGGACATATTGTGATCGGGCCAAAGGCGCCTGAGGTATGCCCGGTGTGCAGCCATCCCCAGTCTTACTTTGAAATCAAGGCAGAAAACTATTAATAGAAATAGAATAGGGAATGGAAACAAAAGAAACGACTGCCAACACAAGAGTTTGTAAAAGATGCCTCACCAGGGAAATGGCGGGTTCAGAGGTGTATTTTGAAAATCTGTACGCCTATATTGCCGGTTTGGATGATGGCATAAAGGCGGATGGAACGCTTTATGAAAAGCGGCTTGGAGTGTGCAGGGAATGCGATCTGCTTTTTCAGGGGATGTGCAAGGCCTGCGGATGCTATGTGGAGCTTCGGGCGGCAGTGGCCCGAAATGGGTGCCCATACAAAAAATGGTGAAAAAAGGGAGCCAAAGCTCCCTTTTTTCATGCGTCCCAAACGGGATTATCCCATTAAAACTTCTACCTGCACCTGCTTTTTTCCGTCCTGCCAGGGGATTACATTCCCTGGTATTTCTTTGCCGTCCACCAGAAGCTTTGCCACACCCTTTTGCACATTTTGAGGATTTTTTACCTGAATGTGATAGGAGGCGCCTCGGAATTTCCTTGTGACCTGGAAATCTCCAAAATCCCCGGGTACGCAGGGGTCGATCTGAAGGCCTTCAAAGGCGGGATAAATTCCCAGAATATATTGGGAAATATTTACAAAGGTCCAGGCGGCGGTTCCCGTCAGCCAGCTGTTCTTTGCTTCACCGTGCCTGGGAGCGTCCCTGCCTGCGATCATCTGCGCATAGACATACGGTTCTGTGCGGTGAATTTCACTGATCTCCTCAACGTAGGCCGGACAGGTTTTTTTGTAAATCTCAAAAGCCCGGTCTCCTCTTCCCAATACGGTCTCGGCGATGGATACCCAGGGATTGTTGTGGCAGAAAATGCCGGCGTTTTCCTTATATCCAGGAGGATAGGAGGAAATTTCCCCAAGCTCCAGGTGATAGCGCGTGTAAGGGGGCTGCAGGATCATAATGCCATATTCGGTCTCCAGGCGGTTTTTTACGGAATCCAGGGCTTTCTGGGCCAGACCTTCTTTTACGCCAATGCCGGCAAGGACGCAGAAGCCCTGAGGCTCTATGTAAATCTGTCCCTCTTCGCATTGAGAGGAGCCTACCTTATTCCCCATTGCGTCGTAGGCCCGAAGAAACCATTGCCCGTCCCAGCCGCTTTTTAATACGGCATCGTACATTTCCTTTACCTGGCCTCTGGCGTATTGGGCTTCTTTGTCATCTCCAAGCAGCGCAGCCAGTTTTGCGTATTCCTCCCCATACTTTACGAACATACCGGCGATAAAGACAGATTCCGCCACAGGGCCTTCGCTTGGTCCAAAGGTCTGGAAGGATTCTCCCGGATGCTCGGAAAAGCAATTTAAGTTCAGACAGTCATTCCAGTCGGCCCGGCCGATGAGCGGCAGGCCATGGGGGCCTTTATGGTTTACAATATAGTCAAAGGAGCGCTTTAAATGCTCCAAAAGGGGTGCGGCCTTGGCAGGATCATGGTCAAAGGGAACAGGCTCAGACAAAATGGATAAATCACCCGTCTCTCTCACATATGCGCCCACCCCGGCAATCAGCCACAAGGGATCGTCGTTAAAACCGCTTCCAATGTCGGAATTCCCCTTTTTTGTGAGAGGCTGGTATTGATGATAGGCGCTGCCGTCCTCAAACTGGGTGGAGGCGATGTCGATGATCCGCTGCCTTGCCCGGTCAGGAATCAGATGCACGAACCCTAACAAATCCTGGCAGGAATCTCTAAACCCCATGCCTCGTCCAATACCGGACTCATAATAGGAGGCGGAGCGGGACATATTGAAGGTTACCATGCACTGATACTGATTCCAGATATTTACCATTCGGTTTACTTTTTCATCCTGTGTGTGAACCTGATAGCTGTCAAGCAGTGTGCGCCAATAGAGGCACAGCTCGTCGAATGCTTTTTCGGCGTCCTTTTCAGAGGCGTATTTCTCCAGCATGGCATAGGCGGGTTTTTTGTTGATTACTCCGGGGCTCTCCCATTTGTCCTGGGGAGGATTTTCCACGTATCCCAGCACGAAAAGGAAGGTTTTGCTCTCTCCTGGATCCAGGGTGAGATTGATCTGGTGAGAGGCGATGGGAGACCAGCCGCTGGCTATGGAGTTTGTGCAGGCGCCCTGCTCCACCGCTTCGGGACAGTCGGCGCCCCGGTAAGGGCCCAGAAAGGCGTCTCTGCTGGTGTCAAAGCCCGCAATGTCCGTATTAACGGAATAAAAGGCATAATGATTGCGCCGCTCTCTGTATTCGGTTTTGTGGAAAATAACAGAACCCGCTACCTCCACCTCGCCAATGCTTAGATTTCTCTGGAAATTTTTCATGTCGTCATCTGCATTCCAAAGACACCATTCCACATAAGAAAAAACAGAAAAGGTTTTCGGACAGGTGGTATTGTTGGTGAGCGTCAGTCTGGTGATTTCACAGTTATCCTTTACCGGGATAAAGGTGAGCACATCTGTCCTGAGGCCTCCCTTGGAGGCCAGGAAGCGGCTGTAACCAAGGCCGTGGCGGCACTCGTAAAAATCAAGCTCGGTCTTGGAGGGCTGCCAGCCGGGGTTCCAGATCACGGAGCCGTCCTTTATATATAAATATTTACCGTTTACATCCCAGGGTACATTATTGTACCGGTAACGGGTCAGACGCATAAGCTTTGCATCCTTGTAAAAGGTGTAGCCGCCACAGGTATTGGAGATCAGGCTGAAAAAATCATTGCAGCCCAGATAATTGATCCAGGGAAGCGGCGTTGCAGGAGCAGTGATTACATACTCCCGGTGTTTGTCGTCAAAATACCCAAATTTCATATGGTAAGTTTCTCCTTTTTAAGTTTAAGAAAACGTTTAAGTTGTTGTAATCTTAACATGGATTATATAGAACAAAGTCGGAAAAATCAATAGAAATCGCAGAAAAACTTAAAGAAAAAACAAATTTTGAGAGATGTGAATAAAAAGGCCAGGTAATAAAATGAAAAGAAAACGTTATACGACAAAGCACATTATTATGGAAGAAGAAAATCTAAAAATGAGCTTAATATACAAAAAGTGGTATTCAAAATTGTAAATAGCATACAAAGTGATTATAAAATTCAAAAAAGGCATTGCAAAATTGTAAAAT
>NZ_CEWDFQ010000208.1:0-5473 GCF_982438285.1 Acetatifactor sp.
CCATAGGGCCCGGCCGGTACAGAGAGATTCCTGCGATAATGTCCTCCAGGCTCTGAGGACGAAGCTCCTTCATAAAGCTTTTCATGCCGGCGCTCTCCAGCTGAAAAATGCCTTCCGTTTTTCCTGTGCCGATAGAGGCAAGCACCTTGGGGTCCTCATAGTCGATATGATCAATATCAATATGCTCTCCCGTAGTTTTCTCCACAAATTCCACGGCGTCATGAATCACCGTCAGCGTCCGAAGCCCCAGAAAATCCATCTTTAAAAGCCCCAGCTCTTCCAGCGTAGTCATGGTAAACTGGGTGGTGATGGAGCCGTCGGACCCTCTGGAAAGGGGCACAAATTCCTCCGCCGCCTTCTGGCAGATCACCACTCCCGCAGCGTGCATGGAGGTATGTCTTGGCAGACCCTCTAAACGCTTGCACATATCAATGAGATAATGTACCTGCTCGTCCTCATGATACAGCTTCCTAAATTCTGGATTCATCTCCAGCGCCCGGTCTATGGTGATGTTCAGCTCGTTTGGCACCATCTTGGCAATGGAATCCACAAAGGCATAGGGCAGATCCATCACCCTCCCCACATCCCGGATCACACCCTTGGCCGCCAGCGTACCAAAGGTGACAATCTGCACCACCTTGTCAGAGCCGTATTTCCTGCCCACATAATCGATTACCTCCTGCCTGCGTTCAAAGCAGAAGTCAATATCGATATCGGGCATGGACACACGCTCCGGGTTTAAGAACCGCTCAAAGAGCAGATTATATTTTATAGGATCAATATTGGTAATTTTCAAGCAGTAGGACACGATGCTCCCCGCCGCGGATCCCCGCCCGGGCCCCACAGGTATGCCGTTATTTCTGGCATAGTTGATAAAATCCCACACAATGAGGAAATAATCCACATAGCCCATGGTGCGGATCACAGAAAGCTCATAGTCAAGGCGCTCCCGCAGCGTCTGTCCCGTGTCTCCCGCAGGCCTGCTGCCGTCGCCGTAGCGTTCCGAAAGTCCCTCATCGCAGAGCTTATTTAAGTAGGACCAGGAATCATATCCCTCTGGAACTTCATATTTGGGCAGCTTGGTCACTCCAAATTCGATTTCCACATTGCAGCGGTCCGCAATGGCCTGGGTGTTCTCCACAGCCTCCCAGGCATAGGGAAACAAAGCCTTCATCTCCTCCTCACTCTTCACATAATACTGTCCGCCCTCATAGCGCATTCTGTCCTCATCCGCCAGCTTTTTCCCGGTCTGCAGACACAGCAGAATGTCATGGGAATCTGCATCCTGGGCATAGGTATAGTGGACATCGTTTGTGGCTGCCAGAGGAATATCCAGCTCCTTACTCAGCTTTAACAGCTCCGTGTTCACAAGCCGCTGCTCCGGAATCCCATGATCCTGCAGCTCCAGGAAGAAATTACCTTTCCCAAAGCAGTCCTCATATTTTTTCGCGGCCTTCTTCGCTTCCTCCCTCTGACCCTTTACCAGATTGCGCTGCACCTCCCCGGCCAGACAGGCGGAAAGGGCGATAATCCCTTCATGAAACTGGTTTAAAAGCTCCATATCCACCCGGGGCTTATAATAATAGCCCTCCGTAAAGCCGCGGCTTACAATCTTCATCAGATTGGCATAGCCCGTGTTATTCTCCGCCAGAAGCACCAAATGGTAATAGCGGTCCTCTCCGCCCGTAAGCTCCTTGTCAAATCTGGAGTTTGGAGCCACATAAACCTCACAGCCAATAATCGGCTTGATGCCCGTCGCTTTTGCTTCCTTATAAAAATCAATTACGCCATACATCACGCCATGGTCCGTTATGGCGGCGCTGTTCATGCCAAGCTCCTTTACCCGGGAGACATATTCCTTTATCTTGTTGGAACCGTCCAGCAGAGAGTATTCTGTGTGGACGTGAAGATGTGCAAATGCCATGCTGCCGCTCCTTTCATCCTATTTTTTGCGCTGATTGCTTCTGGCAGGACTCACCTCACCTGTATCTGACAGCTTCTCATGGTATCCAGAGCCGCCTCATGGCTCTCCTTGGTCACGCCTGCCATGCAGGAAGCATCCACACAGATTTCCACCTCCGGCAGAAAGGCCTTTAACAGCAGTGCATTGGAAACCACACAGATATCCGTACAGACTCCCACTAATTCGATGGAAGTGACGGGGTTTACCTTATGCCTTGCCAGCATATCCGCAGCCAGCCTGACACAGCCGAAGGTATCCTTCTCATAGACCTGGGCTTTTCTTTTTTGGCACATCTCTTCCAGCCCTCCTGCAAGCTGCCAGCCTGGCGTTCCTTTGATGCAGTGCTCCACCGGCAGATACTTCCCCTCCTGGGTGAACAGATAATTTCTGTCATGGGTGTCCTTGGTATAAATAACAGTTCCCGGAAAATTTTGAATCTTCTCTTCTACTCTGGGAAGAATCTCCTGTGCTTCTTTTGTTCCCAGAGCTCCGTCCACAAAGTCCTTCTGCATATCTATCACAATCAAATACTGTCTTTCCATAGCGCTTCCTTTCTCTGCCGTCAAAAATCACTCCATTTGGATATGTTTCTCCTTAAAAATACCACAAATCCCTTCTCTCGTCAAAAATAATAATGGGGCTGCTGCTTTGGCAGATCATCGATCCGCTTTGGCAACAGCCCCTCAAAACCCTTATAAATATTTTTTCAATAGCTCCACCTTATCGGTCTTTTCCCAGGGAAGGTTCAGATCATCCCTCCCGAAATGCCCGTAGGCAGCCGTCTGCCTGTAAATAGGACGGCGCAGCTCCAGCATTTTTATGATACCCGCCGGGCGCAGATCAAAGTTTTCCCTTACGATCTCCACCAGTCTCTCATCGCTCAGCCTTCCCGTTCCAAAGGTGTCCACCATGATAGAGGTGGGGTGTGCCACGCCGATGGCATAGGAGAGCTGAATTTCACATTTGTCCGCAAGCCCGGCCGCAACCAGATTCTTAGCCACATAACGAGCAGCATAGGAGGCGCTTCTGTCCACCTTGGTACAGTCCTTTCCGGAGAAGGCGCCGCCGCCATGGCGTCCATAACCGCCATAGGTATCTACAATGATCTTTCGTCCAGTCAATCCGCTGTCTCCATTGGGACCGCCGACCACAAAGCGGCCTGTGGGATTGATAAAGAATTTGGTATCCTTATCTACCATCTCCCCGGGAAGCACAGGATCCAGCACATATTTGCGGATATCCTCGTGAATCTGCTCCTGGGTCACCTCCTCGTCATGCTGTGTGGACAAAACCACAGCCTCCAGGCGGAAAGGCCTTCCGTTTTCATCATATTCTACAGAAACCTGGCTTTTTCCATCCGGTCTCAGATAGGGAAGGGTTCCATCCTTGCGCACCTTGGTCAGCTGACGCACCAGCTTGTGGGCAAGGGAAATGGGATAAGGCATCAGCTCCGGCGTCTCGTTTACCGCATAGCCAAACATCATGCCCTGATCTCCTGCGCCCACAGCGTCCAGCTGTGCGTCGCTCATGTGGCTTTCTCTGACCTCCAGAGCCCTGTCCACACCCATGGCAATGTCAGGGGACTGCTTGTCCAGAGACACCATCACAGCGCAGGTATTGCCGTCAAAGCCCTTCTTGGAATCATCATAGCCGATCTCCGTGACCGTCTTTCTCACAATGGCGGGAATGTCAATAACAGCCTTGGAGGTAACCTCTCCCATCACCAGGACAAAGCCTGTGTTGGTACAGGTCTCACAGGCCACCCGGCTGAAGGGATCCTGTTCAAGCAGCGCGTCCAGTATGGCATCCGAAACTGCGTCGCAGATTTTGTCGGGATGTCCTTCTGTAACCGATTCTGATGTAAATAAGTGTTTCTCCATTTTTTCCTCCGTTTCCGTTCTGCCAAAGCATCCGGCAGCACTTTCTGAATATTGTTTTTTGTTCCTTTGCTCCTCATGCAGATATGGCAGGACACTGCCGGCAAACCATCTCCGCTCATCTGCACATAAAAAAGTCCGCTTGCAATAAGCGGACTTGATTTCATGCACCTCATCCTCTTATTGTTCGAAATTCACTCGCTCAGGTGGGCACCTTCCTTTTACAAGGGGTTGCCGTGGCTTCATCGATCCTATGTATCTCCACCAGCTCTGAATAAGAGAAACTATTTTGTTTTATTTGGTTAACCTGTTTATAAGCCTACTCTACTATGAATATGCCTCTTTGTCAATAAAAATTTCTGCTGACAGGCACATACGATATCCTCAGCCCGTTTTCAGCTTAAACTTGCTGTAATCTCTTTCACTTTCCACCATTTCTATCTGTGCCCCCAGGCTCTGGAGCTTCAGATGAAAGTCCTCATAGCCCCGTTCAATGTAGTGAATCTCGTCCACCAGGGTGTAACCTTCAGCGGCCAGGGCGGCAATCACAAGGGCAGCGCCCGCCCGCAGGTCCGGAGCGGAAATGCTGGCTCCGGTATATTTTTCCACACCATCGATAATGGCAGTGTTTCCCTCCACCTTAATGCTTGCTCCCATTCTGGTGAGCTCGTCTACATATTTAAACCGGTTCTCAAATATGCTTTCCGTGACAATGCTGGTTCCTCTGGACATCCCCAGGGCAACTGTGATCTGGGGCTGCATATCCGTGGGAAATCCCGGGTATGGCAGCGTTTTTACCTGTGTGTGCACTAAGGGCTTGGAGGCAACCACACGAATACAGTCGTCCGCCTCCTCCACCTCGCAGCCGATTTCCAGAAGCTTTGCAGTGATAGACTCCAAATGCTTGGGAATCACATTCTTTACAGTCACATCCCCTTTGGTCACCGCCGCCGCAAACATAAAGGTGCCCGCTTCAATCTGGTCGGGAATGATGGCGTACTCCGTGCCGTGCAGATGCTTCACCCCCTTGATGCGGATCACATCCGTTCCGGCGCCCTTGATATTGGCCCCCATGCTGTTTAAAAAGTTGGCCAGATCTACCACATGGGGCTCCTTCGCTGCATTCTCAATGATGGTCATTCCCTCCGCCATGGTAGCAGCCATCATTACATTGATGGTGGCTCCTACGCTGACCACATCCATATAAATATGGCTTCCCACCAATCTGTCCGCCCGGGTTTTGATCAGTCCGTGCTCAATGCGCACATCCGCCCCCAGCGCCCGAAAGCCCTTAATATGCTGATCAATGGCCCGGCAGCCGATGTCGCAGCCTCCCGGAAGGGCCACCTGCGCGCGCTTATACTTTCCCAAAAGGGCCCCGATCAGATAATAGGACGCCCTGATCTTTTTGATATTTTCATCCTCCACCACAAGATTATTGACATTGGAGGCATTCAGCGCCACACTGTGGCGGTCCCGGCGCTTGATCATCACGCCGATATTCTGCATTGCCTTAAGCAGTACGTTTGTATCCCGTACGTCCGGCATATTTTCTATATATACGGTTTCGTCCGTCATAACGGAAGCAGCAAGAATAGGAAGTGCCGCATTCTTAGCACCTCCTATTTCTACT
>NZ_CEWDFQ010000209.1:0-5452 GCF_982438285.1 Acetatifactor sp.
CTGGCAGATAACCTGTGGTCTGCGTATTCAAATCCAGGAAATTCAGATAGCTTTCCAGATAATAGCTGATCAGATACATGCCGATCACTGCGATAAAGCAGACGATGAAATATCGGTCCATGGAGGAAATTCCCCTATAATGCTGCAAAAAGAGAGATACCATGGGCAAAGCTGCAAGCACCGGAGCGGGATACTTGGAATCCCAGCCGCATCCTCTGGGAGAAAAATGCAGATAAAGAGAGTGCACAAAATAAAAAATGCTGACTGCTCCTGCTATTATTCGGCTCCCGGCGTTTCCTCCCGGTAAAATGCCGGACAGAAGGAAAACGCCGCCGGCCCCTGCCAGATGCAGCAGGCAAAAGACCCAGAAGCGATGCGCCTTTTCCCGGACCCAAAACAGAAAAAAGGGAAGTAATCCGCAAAAGGCCCAAATTTCCAGAAGAGTCAAAGGAGACATCCAAAGCTGGGGAAATTCTTGAAAAAACAGTGTAATCACCACAGCCACAGCAAAAAGGGTCCAATGATTCACTTGTGTCACTAGAAATTCATTGATTATGACAATGTTGTCACGTTTCATAAAGAGTATTACGCTCCTTTTATAAAGGGTATGCCTTTTTCTTCTCAAGAAAGGGATATGGGGAGGAAAGAGATATGTTTTCTGATTCTTTCAGGAAAATAAGCCTCCTTACTCTTCCCTTCTTTAAATTCCTCCAGCCTGTATTCAGGAACAGGATAAAACCAGATGTATTCTTTGCCCATATCATGATATTTTTCCACAAGAGAAAGAAAATTCTCATAATGGTTGGGCGATATAAAACAGGTTATGGTGCTTTGGGACTGCCTGGTCAGCAATTCTTCAAACAGGGAGCAGAAATCAAGAGCAGGACGGCTGGTGTCCACCCTGGCCAGGGCCCGGCAGATGGTTTCAAACTGCCCGCTTCCAGCCTTTGGCATGATGCAGACAGGCTCTCTTGTGAGAATGTCTGCCCCATTTCCGTAACAGGCAACCTGAATGCCTTGTTTTAGAAAATAGGCGCAAAGTCCCGCTGCAATCTGAAAGGAGGCTTCCACACATTCTTCTTTTTTCATAATATTGTTGTCCTCTATGTTGAAAAACACACGGACTGATTTCAGGGCTGTGTAACCTCTCTGATTTACCTTAAGCTCCCCTGTTTTGGCAGTGGCCTTCCAGTTAATGCTTTTCATATCGTCAAAGGGCTGATACTCACGGATTCCTCTGTAGGTGAAAGGGTCTGTGAGCAGATGACGTCTGGCAGTGACCTCGCCGTTCAGCATTTCCAGCGACAGTCTGAATTCCCTGCTGTCGAAAAGCCTGGGGTAAACATAAACAGCATTTTTGGTTTCCCGGCTCTCCACAAGCTGTGTGGTTAAGAATAAGTCTGAAGCCACCAGATCCACGTTTTCAATGGTATAATATCCTCTTTTTCCGCCGACAAATTTCAGGTGTCTTGTGATCCGCTCACCACCCCCTGCGCGGAACACATCATTTCGATAAAATTTGTCCGTGGTACGGGAACCCTTTGTATCTCCAAAGAGCAGGTGGCGGTCTGTCTGAAATTTTACCTTCAAAATGGCAAGGGGAAGGTGCTTTCTATTTTCGATGATTTCCATCAGCTCTCCCTCCTCTCCTTCTCTGATGCTTTGCTGGGAAAAGGCAATGGAGACAAACAGACTGCGGTTCCACATTTTTTCGTAGATACGCCGTTCCAGCCAAAACAGGATAAGAGCCAAAAGCCCGAGACCGATTATTCTTATCATGATGAGAAATCCTCAGTAGGTACAGGAAGGGACAAAAGCAGCTTTTGCACCAGCGCACCGGCTGCCTCCGGGGTTTCCGTACCGTATCCCGCTATGATTCTATGGGCCAGCACAGGTACGGCCAGAGTCTTTATGTCGTCCGGTGTCACAAAGCTGCGGCCGTGCAGATATGCGTATGCTTTTGCACAGCGCAGAAGGCAGAGGCTTCCTCTGGTGCTGACGCCCATGACCATTCCTTCTCCTTCTCTTGTGGCCTTCACAAGATCCACCATATATTCTCTGACACAGGGATGCACAAAGACCTTTACCGCCTCTCTTTTTACCTCTTCCAGATCAGCCAGGGTAAATACGCTTGTAAGCGTATCCAGAGGCTCGTTTTCCATGTACCGCTCCAGAATGGAGAGCTCCTCCTCCCTGCTTGGAAGCCCCATGGAAAGGCGCATCATAAAACGATCCATCTGCGCTTCCGGAAGGGGAAAGGTTCCGGCAGTCTCCACGGGATTTTGGGTGGCAATGACAAAAAAGGGGCTGCCCGGCTGATAGCTTACGCCGTCTATGGTAACCTGGCGTTCCTCCATACATTCCAAGAGGCCCGCCTGGGTTCTGGGGGTTGCTCTGTTGATTTCGTCCGCTAAAAGAATATTGGTAAAGACAGGACCTTTCCGCAGAACAAATTCGTTTTTCTGCCTGTCAAAAATATTCAGTCCGGTAATATCGCTGGGAAGCAGATCCGGAGTAAACTGGATTCTGGAAAAATCTGCGGTAAAAGTCTTTGCCAGGGTTTTTGCCAGTTTTGTTTTTCCTGTGCCCGGCACATCCTCCAAAAGTACATGGCCGTCCGCTACGAGTGCCGTAAGAAGCAGCATAATGGTCTCCTTCTTTCCGATGATCACCTTTGAGATATTCTGTATCGCCTTGTCAGCAAATGCCCTGCCGTCTGTCGCCATTTTTGTCCATTCTCCTTCTTACCTGTTTTATCGGTCTTTATTGTAGCATATTTCAAGAAGATGTTCTACTATTTTTCCTTTGCTAATATCTTATAAGGTAAGACTGGCAGGGAGGAATAAGTGTGAAAAATCACACTGGTTTGCTGATTTTTCAAACGGTTTGATTCGACAATAGAAATCGCCTGCGCGAATTTCTATTGCGCGATTCCTACGCTGCGCTTCGGAATGGAGATTAAAAATGAGCGATATCACAACGGAAAAAAAGCTGGAGCTGATAGAACAGGTGCGCTCTCAATATAATAAAAACCGGTATGACATGTCAAACAGGGAAAAAATTTTGTATGGCAGAACCTCTTTTCCAAGATTCTCCGGGGAGGATAAGCCTGCTGCTTCGGAAAATCAGGCTTCGTCGGTCTCTTTTTTCAGGCTGCGCATGCTTTTAGCCCTTGCAATGCTTGCAGGAGTTATTCTTTGCCATCAAAGCGGCATAAAAATAGCCGGAATCACCATGGAGCAGTTTTTCCAGGTAATTTCGGCTGATTATTATGCAGATGTGACGGAGTTTGTGGAATCCATGTCCGAATCGGTGAAATAGTTTCAGCATTCCATTACATAAAGCTCGTGTAGGGCGCGGGTGGCTGCAACATAAAGAAGCTTTGCTGTGTCAGGCCGTTTCATTGCCTGTTTCTGATGAAGATTCCAGAGAATGACAACGTCAAATTCCAGCCCCTTTACCATGCGCACAGGAAGCGTCATAAGGCGGCAGGGGGCGGACTTTGGATACTGCTTTAGCAGCTCTTGCACCCGATTTACATCTCTTTCCTCCCAACAGATTACCGCAGCTGTGGTGTAGCCCTTTTGGGGAAGGGAAGAAAGAAGGGAAAGCGTGCGCTCTGCCATCTCAGGCTCGCTCCAGAAGCTTTCCTCCTGCACGGGAATCCCATGGCGGATCACAGGGGTGATCTTATAGCGTCCAAAGGAGGCCTTTTCCAGAATTTTTCCGGCGTACTGGGAGATTTCAATGGTATTTCGGTAGCTTTTCTGCAGCAGTAAAAACTTGTCCTTTGAGCCTGTCAAAAAAAGCTTTGTCAGCTCATACCAGTCATTGATGCCTGTCTCGTAGTTGATATTCTGGGATACATCTCCCATGATGGTAAAATAGGCGTCCGGCAGAAGGTGTTTAAGCGCATAGTACACACTGATTCCAAAATCCTGGGCTTCATCTATAAACATCAGGCCAAATTCCTCATTAGGGCCTTTTTGAAAAATGCGGTAGTGAATCAATGATATGGCTGCCAGGTCATAGAGGTCGTATTCCCGCCGGGCACAGGACTGCAGATGATTGGACAGCGCTTCGTTTCCTTCATATCCATCCAGAAATTCCTGGTAACAGGCAAGAGAGGACGTCTTTGGAAACTGCTTCCTGTAATATCCACTGTATTCCCCAAGTTTTCTTTGGACGGTATCCTTATCACAGCCGCTCATCAGAAATTTGATTCGGGTTTTCACCCGGTCGTCTAAGGCTGTAAGAAGCCTTCTTACGCTGAAACGGGGATTTTCCCGCACGAGCGTTAAATTGCTTGACTCACTTAAGATAACGCCCAGAGATTTGTCCTTAAGAGCGCTGCAGTCTACAAGCTGCCTTTTCTTTTGCAGGAGGAAATATTCCAGATCCTTCATAAATTTCTGACTGCAGCGAAGGCTGGCCGTCTCATCCGGCTCTGTTATCCTGCATTTTTTTGTCCATTCCTTTTCGCATAGGCGCACGAAAAGCTGATCCATGCGCATGTGCTTGATATCCGGCACATCAAGCTCCGGCAGCCCGCTTGTGATGTAATTTAGCAAAAGATCACTGCCGCCAATAATGCAGAATTCATTAGAGGCAAACCGTTCCTTGTAATTGTACAAAAGATAAGAAATCCGGTGCATGGCCACAGTGGTTTTTCCGCTTCCCGCTACGCCCTGTACGATCAAATTGGCAAAGGGGGATTCTCTGATAATGGCGTTCTGCTCTTTTTGAATAGTGGCAATGATTTCTCCAAGCACTGCATCCTTGCTGCGGGAAAGATATTTTACCAAAAGCTCATCATTGGAAGCTGTGTCACTGTCATAATAACCGCTTAGAATCCCGTCGTTTACATCATAGGTGCGTTTTAAATCCAGCCGAATGGGAATTTTTGTCTCGTCCGGCAGCTGGTATTCTCCCTCTCCCAGCTCATTTTCATAATAGACAGTGGAAATGGGCGCCCGCCAGTCCGCGATGAGCACATCCGTCTTGTTTTGAAATACACCGTTTTTACCAATATAGACGATCTGATTCTTTTCCAGATTTTTGTCCAGATAGTCGATTCTGCCAAAATAGGGCCTTTCCAGTGCGGCCCTGTTTTTCCTGAGGCTGTCTGCGGCCTGCTTTTCCAGACTGGACACAGTCATCAGCTGATTGTACAGCTCTACATCACCGCTGTTCATAGCCCGAAAAAGCTTCTGTACCTGAGTGTGCCTCTCTTCATATTCCTTCTCATATCTGGAAATATTGCCGCGTATGACAGCCTGGCACATGGAGAAATGCTCCTGCTCGGCAAGCATCTCCTCTTCTTTTTTAGAAAGCCCCGGCTGCTTTGGGCTGTTGCTGGATTTGTGCATGATTCTCTCCTTTCTGCTGCAGGCTTTATAAGATGCTGCACTAGATAATTGTGTAAAGGAGGATTTTTCACATTGTATATGCT
>NZ_CEWDFQ010000210.1:0-5376 GCF_982438285.1 Acetatifactor sp.
CCTTTGCAAGGGCCAGATGACCGCACTGAAAACCCAGTCTGTGAACATCCGCAATCCGCTCCTCCAGGGGCAGCTTTTTTGTGTCGTGTAATCTGATTCCTAACTGCATCTTTCCTCCTCCAATTCATCTACGCCGATCAGTTCGTATGCGTCTCCAGTCTGTCCTTCGATCCGCACATGATCCAAAACCAGTCTTGCAACATTTCTTGCAAAAAGTCCTCTTTTGCTGCTTTTTTCGACACCCTCCGACATAGCAGGAACATCTGTTTTGGCATTTTCCGCAAAGCTGATGGATATGTTTTTCATTATGATTTCTTCGATTTTCTGCTCGGGCAGGCCGTCAAAATACGCTGCCGCCACATGGCAGTTTGTACACTCCATATTCTCAAAGACCATTTTCTTAATTGACGGCGTTCTGTCATCTACCGGGTACGGCTCTCTTGACTGCACATATTTTGTCTTTCCATCCGGGTCGCAGAAATAAAAGGCGTTGACTACCAAAGGCGTCATCACATGATCCAGAGTCAGGTTCCTAAAAACAATATTGCTTAAGACAGCATCCTTTCCCCTTCCCCGCCTGGTCTTGATCCGAAGCCCCCTGTCCGTATGGCGGAAAATGCAGTCCTCCACAGTGAGATTCACAACGCCTCCTGCCATTTCGCTGCCTACGGTCACGGCCCCATGCCCATTTTCCATAAGGCATTGGCGGATATGAATATCCTCCGAAGGAGTTTTATGCTTCCTTCCCATGTAAATCTTGCCGCTCTTGACTGCGATACAGTCGTCTCCCAGTGAAAAGCGCACACCCAGAATCTCCACATTCTTGCAGGATTCCGGGTCCAGTCCGTCCGTATTAGGGGAATCTGCCGGATTTTCCACTGTCAATGCAAGAAATCTGAGATCATTGCTGAAATAGGGATGTAAGGTCCAGGAGGGTGAATTGCAGAATTTCAATCCCTGGAGGGTAATATTTTTACAGCCGCTTAGAAAGAAAAGCCTGGGGCGGAAGGCAATATTCATCACCTTGGGATCCTTCCACCAGTTTTCCTTAGAGGCGTTGCCGTTTATGACGCCCTCCCCGTACAGCACCACGTCCTCCACGCCAACGCCGCAGATAATGCCGGAAAACATGGGAAGAGGATTGCCCTCCCAGGTTCCCAGATTATATTCGTCCGTCTCGTCATAGCTTTCGATCATGCCCGGGAACACAGGAAAACGAGTTCTGTCCGTGTCTGCTTTCAGCTCCGCCCCCTTGGCCAGTTCCAGGCGGATATGGCTCTTTAAAAACAGGCTGGTAATCCGGTAGGTGCCTGCGGGAAAATAAATCCTGCTGTTTCTGGGACAGGCCATAATGGCCGCCTGAATAAAATGGGTATCGTCCTGTATGCCGTCTCCCTTGGCTCCGAAGCGGGTCACATCCAGCGTCACAAACTCATAATCAGTTTTAAAGGACACCTCCCCCACCTTCTTTTGCCCGTCATACACCTCTATCAGCTGCCTGGAATCGGGTTTAAGACCGTACAGGGAGGTAATGGTGCGGTCAGAGGTCGTCTTTTCTGTGCCGTTTACAAAGATACGATAGGGACGCAGCGTAAAATAACGACCGCCATCTTTTATTTCAATCACGGCGCTTCTGGCCGTGTGCATCACATGAATAATTTCCATTTTGCCTCTCCTTTAACAAAACACCTGATATTTTTCTGCCAAAAGCACATAATCCTGGCAGGCCTGTCTCACAGCGCAGCGAAACAGCTCGCAGGCCCTGGAATCTTTCCCAGCCCATACGCTGTCTCCATCCTCCTTAAGATAACGGCTTATGATTTCTTTTACATTTTCTTTAAAGATATCAACAAGCTCCCTATAATATTCATAAATCTCAGGACTCATACAGTCAATGGTGCGAATCAGCATATCCGCTGCGGCAGCTGCGTTTTCAAAGGTGTAATCCTGCTTCAGCAGCCTGTTTATCGTCCGTATCTGGGCCAGAATATCAGGATAGCCTTCCTTTTTGTTGCAGGCCGTCTCGTATGCCGCATAAACAGGATAGACCCACCTGGCAGCCTCATACCGGTCAGGATCGATGGACTCCATGTCAAAAATCCCCTCCTGCGTTCTGGGCAGCTTTTTCAGTTCCTCTACAACACCGGCTGCCGCCTGGGGGTCTTTCTTTCGGATGCTTTCATAAGCCTCCTTCAGCCGTTCTTTCATGCTCATATCCTTTTCCTCTCTCCTTTTTTTAGGGCTGAAACCCCTATAAAAAATACCTGCGCGCCCTGAGCCGGTGTGAGCTTACTCACAGAGCGCCAAAACCGCAGGTATTTCTCATATATCATTGAATCATCGCCGCCTTTTACAGCGTCCTTTGGGAACCGCCGGCGGTTAAAGCGTCACGCCCTGTTTGAAAATCGCCATATCGTGGAAGCCTGCCGCCTCAGAGCATACCTGCTTTCCGGAGGCTACCTCCACCACGTAATCAAACAGCTTCTTCGTTTCCTCAGCCATGGTGCTTCCCTCCACCAGAACGCCGGCGTTAAAGTCAATCCAGTTGGACTTTCTGCCAGCCAGCCCGG
Organism: Acetatifactor sp.; assembly: GCF_982438285.1. Classification (NCBI taxonomy): domain Bacteria; kingdom Bacillati; phylum Bacillota; class Clostridia; order Lachnospirales; family Lachnospiraceae; genus Acetatifactor; species Acetatifactor sp. Next base: position 2,571 of record NZ_CEWDFQ010000210.1, read on the forward strand.
AATTGGTGGAAATTTTCACGGTGGGAACCGGAGATGCAAAGGGGGTTCCTCTTCCGGTGGTAAACAGCACAATGTGTGCCCCTGCTGCAGCCAGGGCGGTTGCAGCCACCAGATCGTTGCCCGGAGCGCTGAGCAGATTCAGGCCCGGCGTTTTTACCGTCTCCCCGTAGGCCAGCACTCCCTTCACCCGAGCGCTTCCTGATTTCTGGGTACAGCCCAGGGATTTATCCTCCAGAGTGGAGATGCCGCCCTTTTTGTTTCCGGGAGAAGGATTCTCATAAATGGTCTGGTTGTGGCTCTTGAAATAATTTTTAAAGTCATTAATGAGAGCCACCGTCTTTTCAAACAGCGCTTCATCCGCGCAGCGGTTCATCAGTATGGTCTCCGCTCCAAACATTTCCGGCACCTCTGTGAGAATAGTGGTGCCTCCCTTGGAAATCAGAAGGTCTGAAAATTGGCCCACCAGGGGATTGGCCGTGATGCCGGAGAGACCGTCGCTTCCTCCGCATTTCATGCCCACCACCAGGCGGCTTACGCTGATGGGCTCTCTCTCAAAGCCCGCCGCATAGTCGATGAGTCCCTTGATAATCTCCACTGCCTGGACGATCTCATCCTCACATTCCTGGGCCACTAGGAATTTCACTCTGTTCTCATCGTACTCGCCAATATAAGACTTCAGTACGTCAATATTGCTGTTTTCACAGCCCAGCCCCAGCACTAGGACACCCCCTGCATTGGGGTGGTTGATCAAATCTGCCAGGATAGTTCTGGTGTGCTCCTGATCGTCGCCCATCTGGGAGCAGCCGTAAGGGTGAGGGAATGCAATTACCTCTTCCACACTGCCCTTTACGAAAGCGTTTGCCGCTCTGGCGATGGCGGTGGCCACGTTGTTCACGCAGCCCACAGTGGGAATGATCCAGATTTCGTTGCGCACGCCCACCTTGCCGTCAGGCCTTTGAAAGCCCTGGAAGGTAACATCCTCCGTTCTTTTTTCCTCCACGGGCACAGGCTCATAGGTGTAGTCAAGAAGCTCACCCAGGGCCGTCTTGATATTGTGGGTGTGTATCCACTCACCCTCCTTGATATCCTCTGTGGCGTTGCCGATGCGGTAGCCGTACTTGATCACCTCGCCGCCCTTCTTGATATCGCAGATAGCCATTTTATGGCCTGCGGGAATATCCTGGCCTGCGGTGACGGTTTTTTTTCTCCCGTCCCACTCTACCTGAATCTGCTCTCCCTGGGGAATGGGCACAAGCGCCACCACCACATTGTCTTTATCGTTGATTTTTAAGAAATTCTGCATAATGCCGCCCTCATACCATTTTTCTTGATATCATCCAGATAAGCGGTTACCGCGTCGGTAAGCCCCGCCACCTGATTCAGATCCTGGCCGAAGAAATCTTCTTCTCCCAGAAATGCGGTTACAAATGTGCGCGTATCCTTCTCGCAGTTATCCCGGAAGAATTCCAGCACCTTCCTGTCATCCATAATGTTATATTCCTGACCGTTTCTGTGTCCGATCAGCGCCTTGTCACGAATCTCTGTTCCCGTATAGAAGGCCATCAGCGCAGCTAAAGAGAAGGCAAGGTGCACAGGAAGCTTTCCGGTTTTCTCCACGTATCCCAAAAGGCTGGGCATACACCTTGCTCTCCACTTGGAAACAGAATTTAAGGAGATGGAAAGCAGCGCATGCTTCACATAGGGATTGTTGAAACGAGTGATCACTGCCTCTGCAAACTCCTTAAGCTCTGCCTCAGGAAGGGTCAGCGTGGGAATCACCTCGTCGAAAATGGTCTTCATCATGAAGTTTCTAATGTCATCGTCATCCATGGATTCCTTCACATAATCATTGCCTGCCAGATAGGAGGCCAGCACAAAGGAGGTGTGGGCGCCGTTTAAAATGCGCACCTTTCTCTGCTTATAAGGCTTTTGATTGTCCGTAAAAATTACAGGCAGTCCTGCATCGGGAAGGGGAAGCTCCTTGCTGATGTCCTTCTCGCTCTCAATGACCCAGAGGGCAAAGGGCTCTCCCGTCACCAGAAGATGATCCTCATAGCCCAGCTTTTCCCATTCTTCTTTCTCGTTGTCACGAGGATAGCCGGTGATAATGCGGTCTACCAGGGTAGAGGTGAAAATGCAGGCCTCGTCCACCCAGGTCTTAAAGTCGTCGCCCAGCTTCCAGAGATCGATCAGCTGCATCACGCACTTTTTCAGCATGATGCCGTTGTCATCAATCAGCTCTACGGGAAGCATTACAAGACCCTTTTCCTTATCTCCCTTAAAGGTTTCAAACCGGCGGTACAAAAACTGAGTCAGTTTGCCGGGAAAGCTCTTGGGAGGCTTTGCATCAAACTGATCCGTCTCATCGTATACGATTCCCGCCTCAGTGGTATTGGACACTACAAATCTCAGGGTATCCAGCTCTGCCAGGCTCATGTATTTTTCGTATTCCGTGCTGGTGTCCACCGCGTCTGCAACACTGGTGATCTTTCTATTCAAAACCTTCGCCTCGCCGTCAACGATTCCTCTCAAGGAAACCGTGTACTGGCAGTCCTGTCTGTGGAACATTTCCAGATTGCCAAACTCAATGGGCTTGATCAGCACAATATCCCCGTCGAACATGCCCTTCTCATTTGCAATGTCGATCATGTAATCCACAAATCCGCGGAGGAAATTCCCCTCTCCAAACTGTACTACTTTGACAGGCCTTTCCTTTTTGCCAGTCATTGCTTTGTTTAAGATTTCCATTTCTGTTTTGTCCTCCATTCCGCGCTCTCCCGCAGTTTAAATCCGCGCCCTCTCAGGG
>NZ_CEWDFQ010000211.1:0-5375 GCF_982438285.1 Acetatifactor sp.
TGATTATGCCCGTGCAGGCGGAAAGCTTTGGGGATGGCCTGCGCATTTGTGCGGAGATTTACCATAACCTGAAAAAAATACTGGAGGAAAAGAATTTGTCCACGGGCGTAGGAGACGAGGGCGGCTTTGCACCTGATCTGCCGGATGCGTTCAGTGTGCTTTCCCTCTTGGTGGAGGCCATAAAAGCGGCGGGATACACACCTGGACAGGATATCAAGATTGCCATGGATGCGGCCAGCAGCGAGCTTTATCACGAAAAAACGGGGATGTATCATTTTCCTGGAGAAAGCCGTCTGAAGGGACAGGAGATTGTCAGGGACACAGGGGAGATGATTTCTTATTATGAGGAGCTTACGGCGCAGTTTCCTATTATATCCATAGAGGATGGGCTTGCGGAGGATGACTGGGACGGCTGGCAGGAGCTCACAAAAAGGCTGGGAGATAAAATCCAGCTGGTAGGAGACGATTTGTTTGTTACCAACACCAAGCGGCTGGACGCCGGAATCAAACTGAATGTGGCAAATGCCATTTTGGTGAAGGTAAATCAGATTGGAACCCTGACAGAGGCATTTGAGGCAGTGGAGATGGCTCATAAAAACGGATATAAAGCAGTGATATCTCATCGGTCAGGTGAGACAGAGGATACCACCATTGCGGATATTGCGGTGGCTCTGAATACAGGGCAGATCAAAACCGGAGCGCCCTGCAGGAGCGACAGAGTGGCAAAATATAACCGTCTGCTGCGTATTGAGGAGGAACTTGGATGCGCTGCCCAGTATATGGAGCCCTTTCGGAAGATATAAAATGTAAATTTCACAAAAATTTTACAAAACCATATTTTTTGTGAAAAAGATACAAAAAAGTTATTTTCAATTTGGCACGCCAGGCAATGAGAGTGGCGCGCCAAATTGAATTTTTATACATAAAATTTATACGACGTAAATAATTTGCTGAAAAATGTAGAATTAAATAGTGGATTAATGTTAATCATTGAATTGTGAGCATTTTTATTCATAAAAGAGATGCGGCGAGACGGACAAAAGTTTGCAGACTGCGGACAAAAAGATTTGCATAATTGTATGCACCCTGCCCCATTATGCACTAAAAAACCCCATTCCTGCTAGATTTTTCTTTATTGACAGAAGGAATAAATTATTGTAAGATACAAAAAGTCGGACGATGATGATCGGCTTTTTTGAGGCACATCATCGTTTTTTCGCTTTAAAGCGCATTGTTTTGGGCTGCAATGCCTGGAAGTGTACGAAGAAAAATCGAAGGAGTGAGAAGATGTACCGATACGTCATCAAGCGGGTGCTGCTCGCCATTGTTACTGTTTTTATTATTTCAGCACTGACCTTTTTTGTGATGAACGCCATTCCCGGAGGCCCCTTTAATTCGGAGAAGGCGCCCAGCAAGGAGGTGCAGGCTGTTTTGGAGGCGCGTTATAATCTGGACAAGCCCGTTTGGGAGCAGTTTATTATTTATCTGAATAATTTCTTTCATGGTGATTTAGGAGTTTCCCTGAAAACAGGAAGAAGCATTTCCACAGTCATCGGAGAGTCCTTTCCCATATCCGCCAAGCTGGGCGGCATGGCCATTGTGCTTGCCACTGTTGTGGGGCTGGTGCTGGGAAGCATTGCGGCGCTGAAGCGCAACACAATTATTGATCGTTTGATTGTATTTTTCACCACATTGGCTACGGCAGTGCCAAGCTTTGTGCTGGCTACCCTGCTTCTTTATGTATTCTGTCTGTATCTTGGCTGGTTTCCTGTGTATGATGCAAATCAAACCCATTATTTACTGCCAGTGATTGCTCTTGCGCTGTATCCTATGGCTTATATTACGCGTCTTACAAAGACCAGCATGCTGGATGCTCTGGGACAGGATTATGTGAGAACGGCAAACGCAAAGGGCGTTGCCGGCTGGAAGGTGATTTTCAAGCATGCCCTGAGAAATGCAGTGATTCCGGTGATTACCTATGTGGGTCCCATGACCGCATACATTCTGACGGGCAGCCTGGTTGTTGAAAATATTTTTACCCTGGGAGGCCTGGGCAGCAAGTTTGTCTCTGCCATCACCAACCGAGACTATACCATGATTATGGGAACCACCATATTTCTGGCTGCGATTATGGTGACCATGAACCTGATTACAGACCTTGTGTATAAGGTGATAGACCCGAGAATCAAACTGGATTAAAGGAGGACGTTACGTGGAACAGCAGACAGAGAAGATGCCGAATAAAAATTTATTCAGCACACAGATCAATCTGGCCAAATTTGAAAAGGCTACCGAAGAAGAAAAACGCCAGCAGGATGTGATGAGCGAGTCCACTACCTTTTTTAAGGATGGCATGAGAAAGCTGATGAAAAACCCCCTGGCGGTTATGAGCCTTATTTTTCTTATATTTATCTTGCTTGTGATTACTTTTGCACCAATGGTGGTGCCTTACAGCTATTCTCAAATCAACACGGTGAACGGTATGAGGGACAAAACCGCCAAGAATCTTGCTCCGTTTGAATATTCCGAAATGGAACAGGAGTATATGGCTGAGGGAGGAAAGGTGTTTCCTCACATTATGGGTACGGATGCTCAGTGCCGGGATTACTTTATGCGTATTGTGTATGGCACCAGAGTCTCCCTTGCAGTGGGACTGTTTGCCAGCATTCTGGTGCTGATCATCGGTCTGCTTTACGGCAGTATCTCAGGGTATCTGGGAGGAAAAGTGGACTTGATTATGATGCGTATTGTGGACATTATTTATTCGCTGCCGGATATGCTGATCATTATCCTATTGTCTGTGGTTTTGGATGAGGTTTTGTCCAGCGTCATTCAAGGCACCGTTTTTGCAAGGCTGGGCGTGAACATGATTGCCCTGTTTATTGTATACGGCCTGCTCTACTGGGTAGGCATGGCCAGACTGGTGAGAGGACAGATTCTTACCATCAAGAACAATGAGTATGTTCTGGCGGCAAAGGCTTCCGGCGCAAAAAGCGGAAGAATTATCAGAAAGCATATTATACCCAACTGTATCAGTGTGATCTTCATTTCCACTGCGCTGCAGGTGCCGTCTGCAATTTTTACGGAGAGCTATTTAAGCTTCTTGGGATTGGGTGTAAGCGCCCCTATGCCTTCTCTGGGAAGTCTGGCCAATGAGGCCAGAGAGGGTCTGCAGAGCTATCCGTGGAAGCTTTGGCTGCCGGCCATTGTAATCTGCCTGATCGTACTTTCCTTCAACCTGCTGGGTGACGGACTGCGCGACGCCTTTGATCCGAAGCTGAAAAAATAGGACCTGGAAACGTAGGATTGGAAAGGAAGAGGAACAATGAGTGAAGAATATATTTTACAGGTGAAGGAACTGCATACATCCTTTTTTACCGACTCCGGGGAAGTAAAGGCCGTAAACGGCGTTACCTTTAATCTTGCGCCGGGGAAAATCCTGGGAATTGTGGGGGAGTCCGGCTCTGGTAAAAGTGTAACTGCTTATTCCATCATGGGGATATTGGCTGACACCGGCAGAATCACCCAGGGAGAAGTGCTCTATAAGGGGCAGGATGTGACAAAGTTTACCAAAAAGCAAATGCGGGGCTTTCGGGGAAAATGCTGTAGTATTATTTTCCAGGACCCCATGACCAGCCTGAACCCTGTTTTTACCATCGGAAACCAGCTGATAGAAGCTATCTGTCTGCACACCGATAAGGACAAGAAGCAGGCTAAGGAGCGGGCTGTGGAGATGCTGGAGCTGGTGGGAGTAAATGAGCCGGAAAAGAGAATCAAACAGTATCCCCACGAGCTTTCCGGCGGTATGCGCCAGCGTGTTATGATTGCTATGGCCCTGGCCAGCGAGCCGGATATTTTGATTGCGGATGAGCCGACCACTGCTTTGGACGTTACCATTCAGGCTCAGATTCTTGAGCTGATGCAGGAGCTGCAGAAAAAGCTGGGGATGGCCATTATCATGGTAACCCATGATCTGGGCGTGATTGCGGATATGTGTGATGAAATCATTGTGATGTATGGCGGACGGGTCTGCGAGAGGGGCACGGCTGAGGATATTTTTTACCGCCCCAGTCATGAGTATACCAAGGGACTTTTGCGTTCTATTCCCAAGGCGGACGGCAGCAAGGAGAGGCTGGTGCCCATTGCGGGAACCCCTATCAATCTGCTGAATATGCCAAAGGGCTGTGCTTTCTGTGCCAGATGTGATGAGGCCATGAAAATCTGTCTTGAGGAGATTCCTCCCCAGGTACAGGTGCCGGACGGGCACTTTGCTTCCTGCTGGCTTACCTATAAGAAGATGATGGAGACACAAAAAGCGGGAGGTGCTGCAAATGAGTAAGGAATATTTGATCGAGGTAGAGGATTTAAAGCAGTACTTTCCCATTAAGACAGGATTGTTTCAGACTACACCCCTAAAGGCGGTGGATGGCGTTTCCTTTTATATTAAACCGGGAGAAACCCTGGGGCTGGTGGGAGAGTCCGGCTGCGGCAAGACCACGGTGGGCAGAAGCATTCTGCGGCTGTATGAGCCTACCGCAGGCACGATAAAATTTGAGGGAGAGGAAATCACAGCAAAGAATATGCGGGAACACCGCAAAAATATGCAGATGGTGTTCCAGGACCCTTATTCTTCTTTAAATCCCCGTATGACGGTGGAGGACATCATCGGAGAGCCTTTGGATGTGCATAAGCTCTATAGCAATAAGAAGGAACGCCGGGAGAAGATTTTGAATCTTATGGAGCTGGTTGGCTTAAATGCAGAGCATGCCACCCGTTACGCCCATGAGTTTTCCGGCGGACAAAGACAGCGTATCGGTATCGCCAGAGCTCTTGCGGTAAATCCCAAGTTTATTGTCTGCGACGAGGCTGTGAGCGCCCTGGACGTATCCATTCAGGCGCAGGTCATCAATATGTTTGAGGACCTTCAGGAGAAGCTGGGTGTTGCCTATCTGTTTATCGCCCATGACCTATTGGTTGTGCGTCATATCTCTAACAGGATTGCCGTGATGTATCTTGGCAAGGTGGTGGAGATCGGGGATGCGGATGAGGTGTATGACCATCCCATTCATCCCTATACAGAGTCTCTTTTGAGCGCGGTGCCTATTCCCGATCCTATCATTGCAAGAAAGAACAAGAGGATTGTGCTGACAGGGGATGTGCCGAGCCCCATGCACATGCCTACAGGCTGTCCCTTCCGTACCCGCTGCCGCTATGCTACCGAGCAGTGCGCCGAGGTGTGTCCTGCTTTGGAGGACAAGGGAAATGGGCATATGGCTGCATGCCATAATCGATAACTTTTCTTGTGCTAATACCAAATGGAAACATTTGATATTATATTTTAAATCCAAACGGAAAAGAAATAAGGAGGATTTTTA
>NZ_CEWDFQ010000212.1:0-5368 GCF_982438285.1 Acetatifactor sp.
GTATAACACCCCTGCCACAGCTCCGTCCCGCTCAATGGGAACGAAGCTTCGCAGTATATAGCTTTCAGAATCAAGCAGATCAACCGTCTTATCAGATATGTGGGCTCCCTTTGCGGCTTCCTCCTCAAAGGAAAGCACTCCGGAAGCATCTATGATTTCACCATTGTTTAAAAGAACGCGGTCGCCTGGCAGTAAGATTTCCAGGCGGGATAAGATATCGCTGGCTTTATACTCATTTAATACCTGGATGGTTTCTTCGCCCTCTATGTCTTCATAATTTGCAAGGATAGCAGCAATTACCTTTAGCTGATTTTGATCGCTTGTAATATGCTGCATAATATCCTGAGTTAAATTCTGCGCTGCCTCATGGAGCTGTTCAAAGCAGCTTTCCTCAGCAATTTCACTGATCCGATACATCAAAGCAATAGACAGGCATCCAATCACCACGGCGAGAAGCAGCGTAAAAATCATAATTTTACGTCTGTGTATCCACCTTCTCATTTTGTTTCACGGCCTTTCCAATCAAATTTGCACATTTTCTATTGTAATGAATATTCAGCCGTATTACAAGATGATTTTCTCCAAAATCTAGTGCTTTTTTCCTATTTTATTTTTATGATTGATTGAGAATGTTCATAAATTCTTCCCCGGTAATGGTCTCCTTTTCATAGAGGAACTGGGCCAGCTCATCCAGCTTTTCCTTGTTCTGCTCCAGAATTTTTTTCGCCTTCTCATGCTGTCTTTTTACCAGCGCAACCACCTGTCTGTCAATTTCCGTCTGGGTCTCGGCGGAGCACGCTAAGGAGGTGTCCCCTCCCAGATACTGGTTATTTACAGTTTCCAGGGCCACCATATCGAAATTTTCACTCATGCCGTAGCGGGTGATCATGGCCCTTGCAAGCTTGGTGGCCTGCTCAATGTCGTTGGAGGCTCCGGTGGAGCAGGAATGGAAAATCAGCTCCTCGGCAGCCCGGCCTCCAGTGTAGGTGGCGATCTTGTTTTCCAGCTCAGCCTGACTCATGAGATAATGGTTGCCCTCCTCCACCTGCATAGTGTAGCCCAGCGCCCCTGAGGTGCGGGGAACAATGGTAATCTTCTGCACCGGTGCGGAGTTGCTCTGTCTGGCGGCAACCAGCGCATGGCCGATTTCATGATAGGACACAATGCGCTTTTCTTCATCTGTCATAATTGCATTCTTTTTCTGATATCCGGCAATCACAACCTCGATGCTCTCCTCCAGATCCGCCTGGGTTGCAAAACGCCGCCCATCACGGACAGCCCGGAGGGCAGCCTCATTTACGATATTGGCAAGCTCCGCGCCGGAAGCACCTGATGCCATACGCGCAATCTTGTTCCAGTCCACATCACCGCCCGCCTTGATCTTTTTGGCATGCACCTTTAAAATATCCTCGCGCCCCTGCAGATCAGGCAGCTCCACAGGAACCCGGCGGTCAAAACGGCCCGGACGGGTCAGAGCCGGGTCAAGGGATTCCGGACGGTTGGTGGCAGCCAGTATGATAACGCCTGTATTGCCCTCAAAGCCGTCCATCTCCGTCAGAAGCTGATTGAGGGTCTGTTCTCTCTCATCGTTTCCCCCAAGCTGCCCATCCCGCTTTTTGCCGATAGCGTCAATCTCATCGATAAACACAATACAGGGAGCCTTCTCCTTGGCCTGCTTAAACAGATCTCTTACCTTGGACGCGCCCATTCCCACAAACATTTCCACAAACTCCGAACCGGACATGGAGAAAAAGGGCACATTAGCCTCTCCGGCTACCGCCTTCGCCAGCATGGTCTTACCGGTTCCGGGAGGACCTACCAGCAAAATACCCTTTGGCATAGATGCGCCGATCTCCTTATATTTTTGCGGATTATGGAGATAATCTACAATTTCGGACAAATTTTCCTTGGCCTCATCCTCACCGGCCACGTCGGAAAATTTGATGCCTTCCGAGGATTTCACATAGACCTTTGCATTGCTTTTTCCAAACATCATAGCATTGGGACCGCCCGCATTTTTCATGATTTTCTTGGACATATACTGCCCCAGGGCGATAAAGATGGCAATGGGCAGTATCCAGCTGACCAGAAAGGACAAAAGCGGATCCGCCTGTTCAATGATTTCCCCGGAAAATTTTGCCCCGGAGTCAAAAAGCCTCTGGGTCAGGTCCGTGTCAGGCATCATGCCTGTTTTATAAATCACCTTGTTTTCCTTATCAGTGAAAATAATCTGGTTTTCCTCCTGCTGCACCTCCACCTGGCCGATTTCCTTATTTTCGGTCATGGTCATAAAGGTGCCGTAATCCACTTCTATGATCTGCCGCTGTGCCAGCCAGGGCATAGCCAGAAAATTAAACAGCAGCAAAACCAGCATTACAACGCCATAATAAAAAATCAAGGGTTTTTTGGGGGGTTTTACTTCGTTCATATACAGTCTTCCTCCTTATGTGTGATCAATGGCCCCGCCCCTAAGTAATGGTATTTTATCACAAAAAGAGGATTTTGCACAAGGCTTGTAAAGCATCCCGCGTCTTATCTTTCAGCATTCTCCTGCGTATCATTCAGCTTCTTTACACTGTCTCTGACAATCAATTCGTCGCAAATCTGAATTTTGGTGCGCACATCCTCCTTTTTCGGTTCCAGAATTAATTCCACAAGGCGCTTTAGAGCAATCTGTCCGAATTTTTCCTTATGCACCCGAATGGTAGTCAGGGCCGGAGAAGAAATGGTACAAAAGGGAATATCATCAAAACCGATAATGGAAATTTCCTCGGGAATTTTATAGCCATGTTGCTTTAATGCCCGGATAGCCCCAAGAGCAATATTATCATTGTCCGCGATAAATGCCGTGGGCAGCTTCTTTCGGAAATCAAGCTGCTCCTTCATGTCTATGTAGGCTCCTTCCACAGTAGGAGTCAGAAAAAACTGATAGTCCGAATCCACTGCAATCTTATGTCTTTCCAAAACCTGTTCATACCCCACCTGGCGGTCTTTAAAATTCTTGATGCGGATATTACCTGCCAGATAGCCAATTTCCCGGTGTCCGCATTCTATGAGATATTCTGTGGCCTGAATCACGGATTCTGTGTTGGAATGGAAAACCGTATGAAACTTCATATTCTCCATGGAGCAGTCCAGCATCACCAAAGGGCCCTGAAATCTTTCAAAGGGTCGGGCGTCCTCTTCCGTCATTTCTGTTGCCAAAAGCAGGATCGCACAGCCCGTCTCATTTAACAACTGCTCCAGGGCTTCTTCATAATCCTCCTGTTGCTTGGAAAGCGTGCATAGTGTCACTTCATATCCCAGCCGTCTGCTTTCTTTGGTCACCCCTTCAATCACGGCGGTAAAAAACGGAGTTTCAGCACAAATGGTACCGCTATCCTTAAAATTTACAAATTTAATTTTTTTTACAGGAACATGATCTAGAAATCCATATTCCCGGGCCACCTCCATTATTTTATCGCTGGCTTCCCTGCTGACTGTGCGTCTTCCACTGATGGCATTGGATACTGTGGCTGGAGAATACCCTGTTAATTCACTGATTTTCTTTATGTTGATTTTCATAAATTCATATTCCTTCCCGTAGCTTCCATTCCCCTTTTTACTGGAAAAATCTGTATTATGGTTATTTTATATGACAACCGTGGTAAAATCAACGTGCAATCTCCTTTTTCCATTCTACCATCTCCTTTTTATTCCGCCGATCTATCTGCACACAGGTAGACTAGAATATAGGGCTTTGCAGGCAGGGCAATCTGAAACCGTCCGCAGAAGGTACCGCAGAAAGTCCTCGTCATCTCCCATGTATCGACGATCTCCACCTTAAAGAGAGTGCTATCATCTATATAGAAGCTTCTAAAAGAGGGTCTTTGTGTCCCATAGTAAAACAGATAACAGGACTTTTCAGGAAAACGAGTTTCCTCACAAGCCGCCGTTTCATCCCAGCAAAAAGATGCAGGAGATAGCGCCGCAGCTGGCAGTTCTTGTAAAAATTCCCGCAGAAATCGGATACGGCTTGGGCTCTCTCCGTGGAGAACGCCTCCATGGGACCACCAAATCACTCCGTCCTCCCACAGATAGGTCTCCCCATGTCCTGCATAACCGCCTCTGCAGGCAGATTCCCAAAACCGCCGCACCAGCTCCTCTGCACTGATATTACCCCAGCCAAACTCCAGGTTGCCCTCATAAGCAATCTCGTCTACAATCACAGGCTTTTGGAACCGTTCCCTCCATTCGTCCACAAGCTCCCCCGTAAGAAAACGGCTTTGACGCTGGATACAGCAATGGGTAATCCAAGGCTTATTGTAATCATAGAAAGCGCCACAGTTATGGATAGAGCGCAAATGACGGTAAGGATCTTTTCTGCAGACAATTTCAGCAAAACGCTCCCAATCCTTCTGAGTTTTGTCTCGCATCAGATCATATTCATTGGCAAAGGACCACCAGACATTTTTAAAGGCGGCATATCTTGCCATCACATAATTCCAGTACAAATCATCCTGCTCCCTGGTCATGAAGGAAAAACCCCATCTGTCATAAGGATGCATGAGGATAAGATCAGCCTCTATACCCAGCTGATCCAAGCTGCAGACAGCCTCATCCAGCGCTTTAAAATGCTCCACATTAAAATATGTATAGTCAAAATGATTTCCCTCTCTGCGCCCTGTAAATTCTGCAAAATTTTCAGCCGTCAGTTTTGTGCTGTCAACAGGCGTTCCCACATAAGGATAGGTTGTGGGCTCATGGAGATTGTAAATATAGTGCTTTGGAAAAATACAAAAACGGATTTTGTTAAAATATCCTTGTTTTAATGTGTCCAGGGTCTGGCGTCTGGTCTCCTCCTTTTGAAGCTGCCACACATAACAGGTAGTCCCAAACGGATAGTAGGGCGTGCCGTCCTCATAGGCAAAATGATAGGTCTGGGACACTCTTACCATTCCATGATTCTGACCGCAGGCAGGCACAACCTCAAAGCTTCCCTCATATACCTGGCCAGAAAAGCTCCCCTCGATGCGGTAGGTATATACTTCTTCAAAAGAAGGCATAAAACGTACCTTGTAGACACCTTCCCCATCATAAAAACCGTCCACCTCCACAGTTTCCTGCCTGCAGCAAAAGGTTCCCCGGATCGTGGCATCTACAAAGGGATTTCCATCCCTCTTCCCAGTACAGGATATCTCAAAAACCTTCCACCTTTCTACTGTTATTGCTTTCTCTTGTGTATTGATGTTCATTTCCCATTTCCTCCTTATTTTCTTCCACTTTTTTCTTCTCTGTTTTTTTGTAAATATTTTAGTAAATATTTTTATTCATTTTTATATATTGAATATCTCATTTTAAGTAAATAATGTCAACTAAATTATTATTG
>NZ_CEWDFQ010000213.1:0-5352 GCF_982438285.1 Acetatifactor sp.
AGATATGGCCGCCTCCCGCCGGGTGGAAATCAAGTTCCGCTTAAAGGAGGACGAAATGATTGAGAAGATTTCTTCCATCCTGCAGCAGCAATAAAAGAGCCTTTATAAAAAGTTTATACTTTTGTGCTTGCTTTTTATCTCCTCTGTGTTATAGTAGATATAGAACAAATAACTTGAGGCAGAGATGAGGAGGTGTGCGTATGAATATTCAAAAGTTTACGCAAAAGTCCATGCAGGCAGTGGAAGGCTGCGAAAAGCTGGCTTATGAATACGGAAATCAGGAAATTGAACAGGAGCATCTGCTGTACAGCCTTTTGACAATAGATGACAGCTTGATTTTAAAGCTTGTTGAGAAAATGGGAATTCAGAAGGAGCATTTTGTAAACCGGGTGGAACAGGCCCTGGAAAAATGCGTGAAGGTACAGGGAGGACAGGTGTATATCGGCCAGCACCTGAACAGGGTGTTGACCTACGCCGAGGATGAGGCGAAGCAGCTGGGAGACGAATATGTGTCCGTGGAGCATTTGTTCCTTGCCATGATCAAGAATCCCAACAAGGAGATCGCCCAGATTTTTAAGGAGTACGGCATCACAAGGGAGCGTTTCCTGCAGGCGTTGTCCACAGTCAGGGGCAATCAGCGGGTTACAAGCGACAACCCGGAGGCCACCTATGACACTCTTGAGAAATATGGTCAGGATCTGGTGGAGCGGGCAAGGAACCAGAAGCTGGATCCGGTGATCGGGCGGGACAGTGAAATCCGCAACGTGATTCGGATTCTTTCCAGAAAAACAAAGAACAATCCTGTTTTGATCGGTGAGCCCGGCGTGGGTAAAACCGCCGTAGTGGAAGGGCTGGCCCAGAGAATTGTGAGGGGAGATGTCCCCCAGGGGCTGAAGGACAAGAAGATTTTTGCGCTGGACATGGGAGCCCTTGTGGCGGGAGCCAAATACAGAGGCGAGTTTGAGGAACGTTTAAAGGCGGTGCTGGAGGACGTAAAAAACAGCGACGGGCAGATTATTCTGTTTATCGACGAGCTGCATACCATTGTTGGTGCGGGCAAGACGGACGGCGCTCTGGATGCTGGGAATATGTTAAAGCCCATGCTGGCCAGAGGAGAGCTGCACTGTATCGGCGCCACTACCCTGGATGAGTACCGCCAGTATATTGAAAAGGATGCGGCGTTAGAGCGCCGGTTCCAGCCGGTGCAGGTGGATGAGCCTACGGTGGAGGACACTATCTCCATACTGAGAGGCTTGAAGGAGCGCTATGAGGTTTACCACGGCGTGAAGATCATGGACAATGCCCTGGTGAGCGCCGCAGTGCTTTCCAACCGTTATATCTCGGACCGGTTCCTTCCGGACAAGGCCATCGACCTGGTGGATGAGGCCTGCGCCCTCATCAAGACAGAGCTGGACAGCATGCCCACGGAGCTTGATGAGCTCCAGAGAAAGATCATGCAGATGGAGATTGAGGAGGCGGCCCTGAAAAAGGAGGATGACCGGCTAAGCCAGGAGAGGCTTGCCAATCTCCAGAAGGAGCTGGCGGATTTAAAGGAGGAATTTGCAGGCCGCAAGGCCCAGTGGGACAATGAGAAGGCATCTGTGGAAAAGCTTTCAAAGCTGCGTGAGGAGATTGATCAGGTAAACAGTGAAATCCAGATTGCACAAAGAGAGGGCAACCTGGAAAAGGCTGCGGAGCTAAGCTACGGCAGGCTGCCTGCGTTAAAAAAGCAGCTGGAGCAGGAGGAGGAGAGAGTGAATTCCTCCGATCTGTCCCTGGTGCATGAAAAGGTATCTGATGAGGAGATCGCCAGAATTATTTCCCGGTGGACGGGCATCCCTGTGGCAAAGCTGACGGAGAGCGAGCGGAACAAGACGCTGCATCTGGACGAGGAGCTGCATAAGAGAGTGATCGGACAGGACGAGGGCGTCACCAAGGTGACGGAAGCCATCATCCGCTCCAAGGCGGGGATTAAGGACCCTACAAAGCCCATAGGCTCCTTCCTGTTTTTAGGGCCCACCGGCGTGGGCAAGACGGAGCTGGCAAAGGCACTGGCTGCGGCGCTGTTTGACGACGAAAACAATATGGTGCGTATCGATATGAGCGAGTATATGGAGAAATACTCCGTATCCCGCCTGATCGGAGCGCCTCCCGGATATGTGGGATATGAGGAGGGCGGACAGCTGACGGAGGCAGTCCGCAGAAAGCCCTACAGCGTGGTGCTGTTCGACGAGATCGAGAAAGCCCATCCCGATGTGTTTAACGTGCTTTTGCAGGTGCTGGATGACGGGCGTATCACAGACTCCCAGGGAAGAACCGTGGATTTCAAGAATACCATCCTGATTATGACCTCCAACATTGGGGCAAGCTACCTGCTGGATGGCATTCACCCGGATGGAAGCATTCAGCCGGAGGCGGAGAGCATGGTGATGAACGATCTGCGGGCTCATTTCAGACCGGAATTTTTGAACCGTCTGGACGAGATTATCCTCTTTAAGCCGCTGACAAAGGAAAATATAGAGGGAATCGTTCATTTGATCATTGCTGACCTGAACAAGCGTCTGGCAGACCGTGATCTTAAGATAGAGCTCACAAAGGATGCACTTTCCTTTGTGGTGGATAACGCCTACGACCCGGTTTACGGCGCAAGACCTCTGAAGCGTTATATCCAGAAGCATGTGGAAACGCTGGCGGCAAAGCTGATTCTGGGAGACCAGGTATCCTCCGGAGACACCATTCTGATCACCCTGGAGGACGGAGCCTTGAACGCAGTTGTGAAGAAGCAATAAAAGAGATTTTGATGCAGGCATTTAAAGCCTCCCTGTCTTGTGTGGCAGGGAGGCATTTTTTGCGCAGAATTTTCTTGTAAAAATGAAAGCTTTTTGTTAATATAAACTTAAAAACAGGTAATAAACTTAAAATATTCGACTAAAATTACTTAAAAGCCATACCGGAGAAAGGAGAGGGGCATGAATCTGCAGTATTTGGAGGAGGAACGAATTTTTCGCCTGGACACGCCGGGCACATCCTATCTGATCGGCATTGTGGGGGAAGAGGGGTTTTTAGGCCATATTTATTACGGAGGGCGGCTGGCGGATTTAAGCGGAATCAAAACGCTGCTTCGGACTGAGGAAGCGCCCTATACTCCGGATACAAATGACAGGGAGAGGATTTCCTTTCTGGACAGCTTTCCTATGGAGTATTCCTTCCACGGTGTGGGAGATTACAGAGAAAGCTGTGTGCGGGTGAGAGACGCTGCAGGAGCCGGCGCAGTCTGCCTGACCTATGTAAAGCATGAGATTTTCCGGGGAAAGGAAAAGCTTTCCGGGCTGCCCGCTGTCTTTGGCGGGCAGGACGATGTGATGAGTCTTGCAATCACCTGTGAGGACAAGGTGCTGGGGCTTAGGGCAGTGTTAAAATACAGTGTGTTCGCGGATACGGACGCCATTGCAAAAAGCGTCTGCTTTACCAATCTGGGGGAAAAGCCTCTTTATCTGGAAAAGGCGTTGAGCGGCTGCCTGGATATGGATAACAGGGAATTTGATGTGCTGACCCTTCACGGCTCCTGGGGAAGAGAAAGGCATATGGAGCGAAAAAAGCTGGGGCACGGGAAATTTAAGGTCTCCTCCCTAAGAGACGGCAACTGCCATCAGGAGCATCCCTTTCTTGCGCTTTTGTCCCCCGGAGCAGACCAGGAGAGGGGGGAGGTGTACGGCTTTCATTTTGTCTATTCCGGGAATTTTATGGCCCAGGCCGAGGTAAACCAGTTTGACAGCGTGAGAGTGGTTATGGGAATTGAGCCGGAGGACTTTTGCTGGAAGCTGGAGCCGGGGGAGAGCTTCCAGACCCCGGAGATGATCACGGTGTATTCGGAAAACGGACTTTCCGGCATGACAAAAAGCCTTCACACACTTTACAGAAAGCACCTGATCCGAAGCCCTTATCTCCATAAAAGACGGCCCATACTGATCAATAACTGGGAGGGCACCTACTTTGAGTTCAACGAAGAAAAGCTCATAGAGATTGCCAGACAAAGCGCGGCCTTGGGGATCGAAATGCTGGTGATGGACGACGGCTGGTTCGGGGATCGGTGCGACGACAGCCGCTCCTTAGGGGACTGGCAGGTAAATCAGGAAAAGCTAAAGGGTGGACTGCCCTATCTGGTGGAGCAGGTAAAGGCTCTTGGAATGCAGTTTGGCATCTGGTTTGAGCCGGAAATGATCTCCCCGGATTCCAGGCTTTACAGGGAGCATCCGGACTGGGCCATCGCCATTCCGGGAAGAAGGCCGGGAATGGCCAGAAACCAGTATGTGCTGGATTTAAGCCGGAAAGAGGTCAGAGATCACATTATGGAGGAAATGTTTGACATTCTCCACAGTGCGGACATTGCCTATGTAAAATGGGATATGAACAGACCCCTGACAGACCTTCACAGCGCGGCACTTGCGCCGGACAGACAGGGAGAGCTGGCCCACCGCTTTGTGCTGGGAATGTATGAAATGCAGGAGAGGCTGCTTGCGGAATTTCCCGGGCTTTTGCTGGAAAACTGCAGCAGCGGGGGCGGACGCTTTGATCCGGGCATGCTGTATTACAGTCCCCAGATATGGTGTTCGGACGATACGGACGCCGTGGAGAGGCTTGCCATACAGGAGAGCACGGCCATGCTGTATCCTCTGTCCACCATTGGGGCTCATGTGAGTGTGTGTCCCAACCATGCGGTGGGAAGAAATACGCCCCTTGAGACCAGAGGGTTTGTGGCTCTTGCGGGCACCTTCGGCTATGAGCTTGATATCACAAAGCTGACAAAGGAGGAAAAGGAGCTGGTTTCAAGACAGACCAGACTGTATGGAAGCCTTTGCGAGCTGATCAGAGAGGGAGATTATTACAGACTTGCCTCCTATCAGGAAAATCATTCCTATGACTGTTTCCAGGTAAACGCTGCAGACGGCGGACAGGCGCTTGTTTTTTATACCCAGGTGCTCAACGAGACAAACCGCAAAAGCAGATTTATCCCTTTAAGGGGGCTTTTGGAGGAGGCCCGGTATGCCTTGTATCTGGCGGACATTAAGACGGAGGAGCTTTTTGTTTTCACAAACAGGATATTTTCAGGAAGCGTGCTTATGAAGGCGGGGCTTCCTGTGGAGAGAATGTGGGGGGATTTTCAGGGGAGGCTTTTGTATCTGAAAAAAATCTAAGGGAAGAAAACAGAGGAAGGAAAGCAGGAAAACAAGACGGATATGGGAAAAATTGTGAGAATGGCTGATATTGCAGCAAGACTTGGGGTCAGTACTGTGACCGTGTCAAAGGCTCTGGGAGATCAGAAGGGGGTCAGCCAGGAGCTCAGGGAACGAA
>NZ_CEWDFQ010000214.1:0-5345 GCF_982438285.1 Acetatifactor sp.
ATTATGTATATTTTTCAGATATTTCTCACAGTGGGAGGCGGCATCAAGTTTATTCCGCTCACAGGAGTCACATTGCCCTTTATCAGCTATGGTGGAAGCTCTGTCATGACGACTATGATTATGTTTTTTATTATTCAGGGTATTTATATCCGCCTGAAGAAAGAAGGAGGAAGGCGAAATGGCGCAGCAGAAAGAAGATAAGGCCGCAAAAGAAAAAAGGCTTTCGGGTTCCTCCCGCACCTTGGGACATTTTGGGGGCAACAAAAGGGAAATCATGCTTTCCGCAGGATTATTTTTTACATTATTTCTGGGAATGCTGGGATATCTTTTATATTTTACGGCTACCAGCAAGCAGGATATGATCAATAACAGCTATAATTCCAGACAGGAGCTGCTTCTTTCTCAAAATTACCGGGGAACTATCTATTCCCGGGACGGGGACGTGCTGGCGGAGACGGTTTTGAATGGAAACCAGGAGGAAACCAGGGTTTATCCCTATGAAAACCTGTTTTCCCATATTGTGGGCTATTCCACCCAGGGCCGGATGGGTGTGGAGGCTTTGGCCAATTATTATCTGATCAATACGAATATATCCCTTGCCAGCAAAGCGGCAAACGATATTGCAGGGAAGAAGAATCCCGGAGATAATGTATATACTACTCTTGATGTGGAAATTCAGCAGACTGCAGATGAGCAGCTTAGCATTTACCGGGGCGCCATTGTGGTGACGGAGGTAAGGACGGGAAAAATCCTGGCCTTGGTGTCACATCCTGATTTTGATCCCAATGAGATACAGGATATCTGGGACGATCTGGTAAACGACTCTTCCAGCACGGTGCTTTTAAACAGAGCCACCCAGGGGCTCTATCCCCCGGGCTCTACCTTTAAAATTGTCACGGCATTGGAATATATCCGGGAAAATCTGGACACCTATAATCAATATTCCTTTCAGTGCACCGGCTCCTATCAGCGGGACGGAAGCCGGATCAGCTGCTACCATGGCAGCGTTCACGGGCTGGTGGATTTTCAGGCGTCCTTTGCCAAATCCTGTAATTCCTCCTTTGCAAATATCGGAATGGGACTTGACCGCAGTGCCTTTGAGGAAACCCTGGAGAGCCTTCTGTTTAACCGGGAGCTGCCCTTAACCCTCAGCTATTCCCAAAGCTCTGTGCTGGTGTCTGATGATATGTCATCGGCGGAAATGATGCAGACCTCCATCGGACAGGGGAAAACCCAGATCACGCCCATCCATTTAAACATGATCACCAGCGCCATTGCAGGTGACGGCATTTTATACAAGCCTTATGTAGTGGACCGGGTGGAAAGCGCTGAGGGAAAGGTGGTAAAAAGCTTCCAGCCAGACAGCTATGGGAGATTGATGTCTCAGGAAGAAGCCGGCCTTTTAAAGGAGCTGATGACTGCTGTGGTGGAAGAGGGAACCGCCTCTAAGCTTTCCGGCCTGCAATATACGGCGGCAGGAAAAACCGGCTCCGCCGAATACGGCACTGTAAAGGGAAACAGTCATGCCTGGTTTACCGGCTTTGCCCCTGCAGAGGACCCGGAGGTCTGCGTGACCATAATCGTGGAGGGGGCAGGTTCGGGAGGAGACTATGCGGTGCCCATTGCAAAGCGTATATTTGATACCTATTTCAGTGAAAAATACACCAGTCAGGAGGAATTGCAATGATAGAAGCAACAAGCTGCGGCGGTGTGGTGATTTTTCGTGGAAAGATTTTGCTCCTGTATAAGAATTATAAAAACAAATATGAGGGCTGGGTTCTGCCAAAGGGAACGGTAGAACAGGGAGAGGCGTACAAGGAGACTGCCCTGCGGGAGGTGCTGGAGGAATCGGGAGCCAGGGCTTCCATTGTGAAGTATATCGGGAAAAGCGAATATTCCTTTTCCGTGCCGGAGGATACTGTGGAAAAGGAGGTACACTGGTATCTGATGATGGCCGACAGCTATTACAGCAGGCCGCAGAGAGAAGAATATTTTGTGGATTCGGGTTTTTACAAATATCATGAAGCCTATCATTTGTTAAAGTTTGCAAATGAAAAACAGATTCTGGAAAAAGCTTACAGCGAGTATCAGGAATTGAAAAAAAATAACCTATGGGGCAGCCGGAAAAGCTTTTAAAACTTCCGGCTGCCATTTTCGTAAAATTGTTTTTGATTACAAACTGCATTTTCTGTGATATACTGTTTGGGAAAGCAACAGGGAAATTTTTGACAGGGAAATAAATATGGTGAGAAAGCTGCAGTTTTCTTCCAAACTGTATCTGGGAGAAAGCATGAATGCCGTAAAATTGGATAAAATAAAGAAAAAGCTGTGTCATAAGCCGCTCCTTGCAGGGGTTTATGTGATTGTGTTGTCCAAAAATTCCAAAGATCAGCTGGAGATTTATGACGCAAGGCAGCTGGCTCAGCGCTATTACGCCAAATATCCGCCTTTCATTATCGGCATTGCCTCCGATTATAAAGAGGCGGTCAAGGTGCTTGAACAGATTGTGCAGGAATGTCTCAAAGAGCGGGGAGACTGCAGGCTGAAGGAGTTTTTATTATGTTAGCCCTACTACTGAAAATATTAAGCGTATTGGGAATCATCCTTCTGCTTGTGCTTTGTGTTTTGCTGCTTTTTCTTCTGCTTGTATTGTTTTTCCCGGTTTCCTATCAGATACAGGGAAAGCGCAGGGGCAGCGAAACGTATCTTTGCGTGAAAGGAAGGTGGCTGTTCGGGGTCCTCAGGCTGGCAGCGGCCTATCCGGAGCCTGGGAGCCTGAAGGTAAAGCTACTGTGGATTACTTTGTTTGACTCCGCTTCTGGGACAAAGGACAAAGCCTCCGGGACGGGAAAGAAAGAGAAGAAAACGGCAGCTGAAAAAGCAGTGCAGACCAAAGAAAGGGAGAAATACCCACAGGCAGAATCTCATTCTGAAAAATCCGCTGATAAGGAAGCGCCTGAGGGAGACTTCTCTTTGGAGGAACACTCCACAGAGAAGTCCTTTGAATCCTTTGCGGAAAAGCTCCAGGGATTTATTTTGGCAAAATATGAGAAGATTCTGTACACATTTCAGGGGTTCTATGATAAAATAAAGCATATTTGGGAAAATATATCTTATTACAAAGCAATTTTACAGGAGAAGGACACCAGGCTTTTGCTGGCCCATTTCAGGAAGCGGGCGGGAAAAATTTTAAAAGCGGTAAAGCCCCGCAGAATGAAGGCCGATATTCTGTTTGGAACCGGTTCCCCGGACACTACTGGATACGTCTTTGGAATCTATGGAATGCTTTCCCCGCATCTTGGAAAAGATGTAGCTGTTACCGCAGATTTTGGTCAGGCGGTCTTAGAGGGAGAATTATCAGCCGCAGGCCGCATCACCACATTCTGCATTCTGCACAACGGGCTTCTTCTGGCAATGGATAAGAGGCTTTGGTTACTGATAGAGAAATTAAAGGCAGGGAGGACGAAAAATGGCAGATAAGGATAATCAATTTCAGGGAGTGGTAGAATCTCTTCTCAGAGGGATGGATACCGTGCTTTCCACAAAAACAGTGGTGGGAGAGGCTACTCAGGTAGGAGACACCATCATCCTGCCCCTTGTAGATGTGACATTCGGCGTGGGAGCAGGCGCGGGAAATAACGGACAGAAGAATTCCGCTTCAGGAGCCGGCGGGCTCGGCGGGAAAATGACCCCAAGCGCAGTGCTGGTCATAAAAAACGGCTATACCAAGCTGGTAAATATCAAGAATCAGGATACGATGACAAAAATTCTGGATATGATTCCGGATCTTGTGGACAAGTTTACCAAACCCAAAGAGGAGGGTGAAATGTCCGATGCGGAAGTTGTGGATATTGCTTTTCCCGATGACCAGGAATCTGAGGGCAGTGTGAAAACGGAATAATCCCGCATCTTTTGTGTGCAGACGCATAGAATAGAGTGAGATAAGAAATAGTTGGATAGCATGTCATCAAATATAAAAAAAATAATCGGGTTGATCGCTTTTTTTATCGCAATCGGCATGTTGTTGATGATTATCGTCCACAATCGCCTGATCGGTTTAATTCTCATTGCTCTGTTACTGTTTGCGGGGTATAATTGCTTCTGTGATGATTAAGAGGTTGGACTGATGATTGATTGGGAAGAAATAATCAAGGCAGAGAGTGTAGAGGAACTGAGAGAAGCCAAGCTTTGGCTTTTTCAGGAAAATATGCGGCTGGAAAATCTAAACCGCCGCATGATGCAGGAGAAGAAACGCCTGAAGGAGGAAAATCTGTTTTTTGAAAAGAAGCTTGCAATTTTGCAGGACGGCTTCCGTCAGCTGGAAGAGGACAGGCGCTGCCTGGACAGGGAACGTCAGATGTTTGACAGGGAGAAAATGGAACGGGACAGGATGTTTTACAGGCAGAGGCAGGACGAGCCCCGGCTGTCAGGTGATAATGTTGCCCAGGCGCTGTTCCGCAATGTAAAAAATAATCCACTTGCGCTCCGTAAGCGGTACAAAGACCTGGTGAAGATTTTTCACCCGGACAACCTGTTTGGGGATGAAGAATTGATCCAGCTGATTAACAGAGAATTTTCCAGACGAAGAAGAGAAGAATAAAAAAGCAGGAGTGATTTTTCACTTCCTGCCTGTTCCATTCACAAAAGGATGTCCGCAAAGCGTGACATCCATTGTTTTTTCATGCTTAGGCTCTCTCTACCAGACCGGCTCTCAAGCATCTGGTGCAGACGTGCAATTTCTTTGTTCCGCCGTTGACCTTGCATTTAACATTTTTTACGTTGGCCTTCCAAACTGCATTGGTTCTTCTATGAGAATGGCTTACATTATTTCCGAAATGAACGCCCTTACCACAAACATCACACTTAGCCATCTTGACACCTCCTCAACATTTGCGCATGGGTCACGCTTACTTTACTTGCTTGCACAACTTATATTGATACAAATTCACAACATTGATATCTTAACAGAAAAGCACAGGAAAAGCAAGGGGGAAAAATCTTTTTTTTTTCAATTTTTGGAATTTTTAGTTTCTTTTTTTGGGGAAAGCTGTTAGAATACAATATATATGTCTGAAATCAATAAGGAGGTTCAATATGAAAGGTTCTTCTATGAATACCCATCTGGGCAGCATTGTGGTGGACAATGAAGTGATCGCCCAGTATGCAGGCAGTGTGGCAGTAGAATGTTTTGGCATTGTAGGTATGGCTGGCGTGAATGTGAAGGACGGTCTTGTCCGTCTGCTGAAAAGAGACAGCATCACCAGAGGAATCAGCGTATCTATTAACAATAACAAACTGATTTTGGATTTCCATGTAATTGTGGCTTACGGCGTCAGCATTTTGGC
>NZ_CEWDFQ010000215.1:0-5340 GCF_982438285.1 Acetatifactor sp.
CCCGTAATCAGCTCAGAGGCCACTATGATGGCCTCACGGTCCATGATCATGGAACCGATAACGGACTGCTCCGCCTCCACGCTGTGAGGTAATATTCTTTTTAATACATTTTCTTCCATCGTGGGCATTCCAACTGCTACCTTTCTGCTCTGCCTACGCCTCCACTACCTTTACCGCAAGCTTTGCGCTCACCTGGGGATGCAGCTTTACTGTCACCTCATAGGAGCCGAAGCTCTTAAGGTTTTCCTGAAGCTGGATTTTTTTCTTATCCAGCTCGATTCCATTCTGTTCCTTGCAGGCTGCCGCGATTTCCTTGGAGGAGATAGAACCAAAGGTTCTTCCTCCCTCCCCGGCCTTCATTTTTACAATCACCTGCTTTGACTCAATCTCTGCTGCCAGCGCTTTTGCAGCATCCAGCTGCTCCTTTGCCAGCTTTTCCTGATGTGCCTTCTGCAGCTTTAAATCATTTCTGTTTTGCGCTGTTGCCTCCACGCCGATTTTTTTAGGGATAATATAATTTCTTGCGTAGCCCTCGCTGACCTCCACAATGTCGCCTTTTTTTCCCAGCTTCTTCTCGTCCTGTAATAAAATTATCTTCATTTTCTCCTCATTTCTGCGCTTTCTTCGCGCTTCCTCCAGCTTATATTTCACCATTTTCCAGCATACTGTCGATAGTGCGCTTTAAAATACCGATGGCCTCCGCAAGCCCTGTGCCCTCCAGCTGACAGGCTGCGGTGTTCATATGGCCGCCGCCTCCCATTCTCTCCATAATAATCTGTACATTCACCTCATCTATGGAACGGGCGCTCACATAAATCTTTCCCTGATAATCCGTGAGCACAAAGCTTGCCTTGATTCCCTTGATATTCAACAGCTCATTGGCCGCCTGGGCGCCAATAATGGTGGGGCTTGGCAGCTCATCTGCAGTACAGACAGAAATTGCAAAGTACTGCTTGTAGATTTCTGCCTGACTGACCGCATCCGCCTTGGCCTTGTATTCTGCGGCGTCTTCCCTGAAAAGCTTTCTCACCCTGGTCACATCCGCACCGTTTCGCCGCAGGAAAGCAGCCGCCTCAAAGGTACGCACACCGGTCTTGGTCATAAAATTATTGGTGTCGATCATAATGCCGGAATACATGCAATCTGCCTCTTCTGTGCGTATCTTGATGTTATCATAGGTATATTGAAGAATCTCTGAAACCATCTCGCAGGCAGAGGAGGCATAGGGCTCCACATAGGAAAGCGTTGCGTTTTCTATGGTTTCCGTGCCCTGTCTGTGATGATCCAGCACCACCACCGACTTACAAAACCGCAGCAGATCAGGGCATTCGGTAATAGAGGGCTTGTTTACATCCACCACCACCAGCACCGCATTGCTTCCCGCCGCCTCAATGGCCTGCTGGCTGTCTATGATCATATCCTCATCATACTCAGGGTTGTTCCGGAACAGATCCACCATGGGCTGAATGGCGCTGGTCACATCGTTCAGCACAATGTGGGTTTTACGTCCCAGTGTCTGGGCGATCCGGTAGATACCCACCGCAGCGCCAAAGCTGTCCACATCCGGCATGCGGTGCCCCATTACCAGCACCTTGTCCTTGCCGGTAATAATCTCCCGCAGCGCGTGCGCCTTTACCCGGGCCTTCACCCTTGTATTTTTTTCCACCTGCTGACTCTTGCCGCCATAGTAGGTGATGCTTTCAGGGGTCTTGATCACCGCCTGATCGCCGCCCCTTCCCAGGGCAAGGTCGATGGCGTTTCTGGCAAACTCATAATTCTGCGCATAGGTCAGACCATCCAATCCAATACCGATGCTGATGGTCACTGCCATTTCATTTCCAATGTTGACAGTCTTTACCTCCTCCAGCAGGTCAAAACGGCTTTCCTGCAGCTGAGCAATTGTTTTTTTGCGGAGAATCACCAGGTATTTGTCTTTTTCCAGCTTTTTGCTGATGCCGTCCAGAGAAGAGATATATTTGTTTACCTTCCTGTCAATCAGCGCAATGAGCAGAGAACGACGCACCTCCTCCACACTCTCCAGGGCTTCCTCGTAATTGTCCAGATAAATCATGCCCACCGAAAGGCTTTGGTCATCCACCTCCTGCAGCGCAATGTGCAGGGCGGTTTCGTCGAAAAGATAGACGGCGATCAGGTATCCGTTATAGTCCTTAGCCTCTATCATATCGCTGTTTTCAGCCATATCCTTCAGAGAAATTTTCTTAAACTTGGCCACATATTCACTGCCCTCGTACTCCAGCTCATACTGGGCTTCGTCCACTCCTGTGTCATCCGGGAGCCTGTCCCTTGTAATCGTAGGAAAAAGAGAGGTGATGGACTTGTTATACCCTTTGGGCTGGTGAATCACATTTTCAAAGGCAATGTTGGTCCAAATCACTCTGCCTGCATCGTCCAGCAGGGCGTAAGGCAGATCCAAATCCCGCAGAAGCTTTTTTTGTATCTGACCGTATTCTGTAGCGAAGCTGATCAGCTCGTTCATAATGACGGGCTTGTTATAAAAATAAAGCGTCAGGGCGACCACAAAATAAAATACCGTAAAGGCTCCCAGCAAAATTCCGGCCCGGTAATCTATCATAAATACGGCGCCAGCCACAATCAACAGCAGAATACCCAGATATATGCCAAACAGTATGTAGCTTTTGATTCTCCCTTTCAGTTTGATTCGTTTCTTCATTCATTTGCTCCTTGCCACGCCGGGCAGGCGCAGTAAGCTTCCCTGTTTTTCATAAGGCAGGCTGCTTTGCCGCCCTGAGAAGCTGGCTGCGCTCGCTTTGCTCGTCAAATACGGGAAAGGGCGCCCGCTCATATGAACACGGCAGACGCCTTTTCCCGTATTTGACTCTGCCCTTACCGAACATTATATCAAATATCGTAACAGTATGCTACAATTTAATTTGTCAAAAGGGGAAATGTTATGTAGAAATTTAGGGACCGGGGAAAAACATTTCCTCTTCCATTTTTACAAATCCGTATTTCTCATACAATGGCCGCCCCATATCCGTTGCCTCTAACGCAATCTGTGTGACGCCCTGTTCCTTCACGTCTTTCACTAATAAATCCAATGTGCAAAATGCAATTCCTTGTCTTCGATATTCCGGTGCAGTATACATATTCATAATATAAGCCTTTTTTCCACTGGGATTATGATAAGTTGGCATAACCCGATAAAAGCTCACACCCCCTGCACCAATAAATTTTCCATTATCATATACCAGATATGCTATGTGCTCGCCAGTTTCCAACGCCCGTTTATAATATACATAAGATTCCTGTTCCACCTCGGACATATCCACAGCATCTGACAGCTTATTCGCCGCACGAAGGACAATCATTCTTGTTTTCACCAATTCTTCAACGTCTGCCTGTGTCGCTTTTCTATACTCATATTTTTTCATCATCTCCAATAATATCACCTTGCTCCTTCCCACTCCGCCACAAATTCAGCCAAATACTCCCCCATAGCAATCTGCCTATGTTCAGCTGTTTTTAGAATTTATGGGTGTAGTATAAACTTTTGATTGGGATATCCAAATTCTTCCATTCGTTCATCTTCCACAAAACCAAATTTTTTGTAGAAAGCCCTTGGAGCAAGCCCTTTTTCATCTTCTTCTCGAAAAGTTGATACTGTAATGTCTTTTGTTCTATCCAGATTATCTAATGCCTTTACTAATAAACTGGAAGCGACTCCTCTTCTTCTGCAGCGGGGTGAAACACCTAAACAGCAAATCATATTATGTTCTCTTGAAAACAAAAGGACCCCTATTATTTTTGCATCGTCTTTCACACACAAAGCCTGTTCTTTGCTTATAAAGCGTAAAACAGTTTCCCGATGTTCCTCTATTTTTTCTTTCGTCTCTAATCCCGGAAAATTCCAGCTGATTTCTGTAACAAGCTTCATCCACTCATCTATATCACTATTTTTTCCAAATTGCACTTCAACAGAACCGCACTCCGTGCTCAAATCTAAAACCTTCTCAAAAAACTTCAAAAACCCGTCTTCCACAGCAAGCTGTTCTAATTCATCAGCCGATAAATCATAATAATACTTATTGGTTTTCCTATCAATCGACATACTGTCCAGCGGAAATCCCTTTTTTCTTACTGCACTATGGGGTTTGTCAGTTAAAATAAATTTTTCACTTTCCATGGAAGAATCCATTGACTCATAAATATGTTTTTCATCCCTCACAAAGCAAATTGCATTTTTATACCATGCAGCAAGGTTGCCATACTGTCTTACAAGACCTGCATAATATTCTATCATTTCTGCATCGGATAAACATTTTCCATTCACGTTGCGCACATGCACCCCTGGCTGAACCCCGTCTGGAACATTATCAAAATACAGTCCCGAATCACAGGAAAACACCGGCATTTGAAAGGCCTTATAATAGGCGGTCGCTTTCTGCCTCGCATTTTCAAGCGGTGTATTTCCCTTCTCCGGCACTTCCGGAATTGTAATTCCTTCTGCCTTTAAATCACTCAAGCCAATCAGCTCTACGCCTAGTTTTTCAAGCCTGCTTTTCATTACGGATAATTTTGCCTGATTACTTGTTCCATACAATAATTTCATATTTCTGCTTGTACCTTCTTAAAATTTTCGAGAAATTCCTTATGGTTTCTGCCACCTGATACATATGACTGTCGCTCATTTGTAGTGGAAGGAAGCCGTGGCCGAAGCACTGAAAGCGGCTGACCAGATGGAATGGGTTCGCCGGTATAACTCCATCCGCAACCGTGCAGAAGAAATTGTACTGACTGAACTTGTATATGCTTAATCGAATGCTTTAGGAACTCTGAACTTGTATTTGCCTTTTCCAAAACCGCCAACAGCTTCAATCAAATCTGCATTTTTCAGCTTTGTAATGAGATTACCAGCGGCAGTAACAGAATCATTTGTAATAGCGGCTATGTCGGAACGGCCAAAGATACCATCAATTCCCATATTTGCAAATACCGTCTTTGCTTTTTTAATCGTAGCTTGGCTTGCGTTCAGTCCGTCAATCGCAACCTCAATCGCAAGATAATCAGGGGCAATCGCAACATTTTTTTTATCCTCTATCAAAACCTTGGTTGCGTTTATTGCTGTTCCGTAATTCAAGTTATACAACGTAACTTGGAACGAGCTTGCATCGGAATAAAACTTAGGCTCCAATTCATCCCGATAATTATGGGCGGCACGGTAGGCTTCTGTAATTTTCCTGAATCCGCTTCCCTGTCGCTCCATATATCCCAACCGACCAAAAATATCAGCAAGAACTGGATTACGGCGGGTAGAGGAAATATTGAAAATATCTCTTTCCTGTATCCGTGTACCATCCG
>NZ_CEWDFQ010000216.1:0-5330 GCF_982438285.1 Acetatifactor sp.
TCACTGTGGCCCAGGCCGCTCCCGCTACTCCCATATGCAGACTGATGATAAAATAAAGATCCAGCACCACATTCACAATGGAGGACAGCACCAGAAAAATAACCGGCGTCTTACTGTCTCCCAGCGCCCGGATGACGCCGGAGACAATGTTATATAAAAAGGTGGTGGGAATGCCCAGAAAAATCACCCAGATATAGGCATACGCCCCATCCAGAATATTCTCCGGGGTTTTCATAAGCACCAGAATATCCCGGCAGAAAACCGTGGTGACCACAGTCATCACCGCCGCAAAGCCTATGCCCAGCCACATGCAGTTTGCCACATACCTGCGCATTCCCGTATAGTCTCCTGCACCGAATTTGTGAGAAACCGGAATGGAAAAGCCATTGCACACTCCCATACAAAAACCGATCACCAGAAAATTCACAGAACCGGTGGAGCCCACCGCCGCCAGGTCATCCACACCCAGAAATTTTCCCACAATCACTGTGTCCACCAGATTATAAAACTGCTGGAATAAAAACCCGAACAATAAAGGCACAGAAAATCCCAGTATCAGTTTCATGGGCGTTCCCTTTGTCATATCCTTCGTCATAATACTTCTTCCTCCCAAAGGCCGGATTACAAAACCGGCAGCTCTTCTTTATTGCGTATCAGAGTATAAACGCAGCAAGGGAAAACTGCAATGTGTTTTTTTGCCAAAATAAAGCTGTTTTATGTAGTATTTTGCTGTGATTTTTACGGAAAAAAACTTCGTGGAGGCTTTATGATGCTTCCACGAAGTTTCTACCTTCTTTTTTATTCACTCTTTATTCTTTTCGCCCACTCCGTTTTCTTATGCGAAAGGATTTTCCGTAGGATACAGCATGCCCTTAGGCTGATTGAAATTCAAATCCTCCACCGGAACGCCGATATACTTAAACACCTCATAGAGAGCCTTTCCGAAATGTCCGAAGGCCACCGCTCCGTGATGGGGATAATTCTTCTCAATAAGCACATGGCGGTAGAAGCGTCCCATTTCAGGAATCGCAAACACACCAATGCTTCCAAAGGACTTTGTAGCCACAGGAAGCACCTCTCCCTGGGCTATGTATGCCCTCAGCTTACAGTCTGCGGTGGACTGCAGACGGTAGAAGGTGATGTCTCCCGGAATGATATCTCCCTCCAAAGTACCCTGGGTTACCTCCTCGGGAAGAGTTCTGGCCATGATCATCTGATATTTCATGGTGCAGGAGGTAAGCTTCTTTGTGTTCGTGTTGCCGCAGTGGAAGCCCATGAAGGTGTCATTATGCGTATAGTTGAATTTGCCTTTGATGGATTCCTCATACATGTCGTCGGGAACGGTATTATTAATATCTAACAGCGTTACCACATCCTGACTTACACAGGAGCCGATAAATTCGCTTAAGCAGCCATAAATATCCACCTCGCAGGAGACCGGGATACCCATACCGGTAAGACGGCTGTTCACATAACAGGGAACAAAGCCAAACTGGGTCTGGAACGCAGGCCAGCACTTTCCGGCAATGGCAACGTATTTGCGGTAACCCTTGTGAGCTTCCACCCAGTCGAGCAGGGTCAGCTCATACTGTGCAAGCTTGGGCAGCACCTCGGGCTTTAGGTTGCCTGCACCCAGCTCCTCTTCCATTTCCTTTACCTTTGCAGGAATCCTCTCGTCTCCGTCATGCTTGTGAAAGGCCTCAAACAAATCCAGCTCGGAGTTTTCTTCGATCTCCACACCCAGATTATAAAGCTGTTTGATGGGGGCGTTGCAGGCAAGGAAATTCAAGGGCCTTGGGCCAAAGGATATGATCTTTAAATCGTGCAGTCCTATGATTGCCCTTGCGATAGGCAGAAATTCATGAATCATGTCCGCGCACTCTTTCGCCGTTCCAACAGGATTTTCAGGAATATAAGCTTTTACATTGCGCAGCTTTAAGTTGTAGCTTGCATTGAGCATGCCGCAGTATGCGTCGCCGCGGCCGCCCACCAGATCGTTCTGGGTCTCCTCCGCAGCTGCAATGAACATAGCCGGGCCGTCAAAATGCTTTGCAAGCAGTGTCTCAGAAATTTCAGGCCCGAAGTTTCCAAGATAAACACACAGGGCGTTGCACCCGGCCGCCTTAATGTCTTCAAGAGCCTGCACCATATGAATCTCACTTTCCACAATGCAGACAGGGCACTCATAAATCCCCTCCATACCATACTGATCGGCGTAAGCCTTTACCAATGCCTTTCTTCTGTTGACGGACAGGCTCTCGGGAAAACAGTCCCGGCTCACCGCAACAATTCCTACTTTTACTTCTGGCAGATTATTCATTTTCCATTCCTCCTATCTGAATTCCTTTTATCAGGAAATTCTTTTCCCGGGAAACTGCTTTCCCTTCAATCATTGATATTCAGGTTTTTCCCCTTCAGACCCAGAAAGCAGCCTGGTTCAAGACCACCCTCCTCATGGCCGATAAGCCATTTGTTCACAGCGGTAAGCAAAGCGTCCTCATCCAAAGCCTTTCCCTGCTCCAAATGGGTATGCTTCTCCTCCAAGGGATAATTGGTTTTCTTTGGAAGCACCACTGCCACCTGAAATCCCTTTCCATCCACACCACAGGGCGCATAATGCAGGGTAGTGGCGTACAGCTCCACAGCAGTGCCCGCAGGTACCAAAAACGCCTCCACCAGAGAGGTGTCGTAGGTAAAATCCTCCTCCACATCCTGCAGGCATCCCAGCATGAGCACCGCATCCCGGGCTGCCACATTAATCTCCGAGCTTCTGTGATATTCCAATGCGTTTAACAAGGAATTGTGTCCATTGCAGTAGCCGATCTGAATGGGAAGCTCCCCAAAGACAACCTTTGCCAGCTCCGCTTTCACAGGGAGCTCTTCAAGGGCCTCCACGCTGGGCTCATAAACCACATCCTGGGGAATCGGCGTCTTTTTCAGCGCTTCCACAAGCTCCCCAAAATCCACGTTTTGGATGACCCTTCCGTATTTCCGAAAGGCCTGATCCGTAACTGACAGAATTTTCATGGAATCCACCTCTTTCTTCCTTTTCTTTTTAGGTAATTATGAAAATCGCTGGCAAGGTCACAAACCTGGTCATAATAACCAAAAACGGGTTCCGAAGCAGTGGCTAGTCACCCTTATTTTGGTTATTACGCCCAGTTTCTGATATCACGTTCGTGACCTTGGCAGCTATTTGGCTAAAAGAGCAAATACGGGGCGGCAGGCGGGATAGATTTCCTTAAACTGCGCGTACCGCTCATCGTAGCTTTGCGCCAGCTCGGGCTCCGGCAGAATGGTTTCTGTGACCTTCACCACCTTGTCCGCAATCTCCTCAACGCTTGCATACTCGCCGCAGGCTACCGCTGCCAGCATGGCCCCTCCCAAAGCAGGCCCCTCCTCGCTCTCAATGACGTCCACCTTCAGATTCAGTATGTTGGCGATCATTTTTCTCCACAAAGGGCTTTTGGCTCCGCCTCCGCATATCTTAGTGCGTTCCAAATGAATTCCCAGAGATTTGGCCACCTCAAGGGAATCCCGCAGTGCAAAGGCAACACCCTCTAACACTGCCTGGGTCATATCCGCTCTGGTTGTGTCCATGGTCATCCCCAAAAAAACGCCTCTTGCATCGGGGTCGTTATGAGGGGAGCGCTCTCCCATCAGGTAGGGAAGGAAAAATACATGGTTACGGCCCAGATTTTTGATTGCCGCCTGCTCCTTTCCATAGTCGCCTGTGCCCAGAATCCCATCCATCCACCATTTGTTGCAGGAAGCTGCGCTGAGCATACATCCCATCAAATGATAGCTGCCGTCGGCATGAGCAAAGGAATGAAGGGCGTTATGACTGTCAACCCTGAAATTTTTGGAGGAAATAAATATGGTTCCGCTGGTGCCCAGGGAAATATTACATTTATTATCCCCCACTGTGCCTGTGCCCACAGCCGCCGCCGCATTGTCTCCGGCTCCGGCTGCAACAATCACATTTTCGGGGATTCCAAGCTCCTTTGCAATCTGGGGACGTACCTTGCCCACAGGCTCATAGCTCTCAAAGCACTGCGGCAGTTTAGATATGGATATGCCGCAGATATCGCACATCTCCTTGGACCATCTGCGGTTCTTCACATCAAACAACAGCATGCCCGAAGCGTCCGACACGTCCGTACAGTGTACCCCCGTCAGCCGGTAAGCTATGTAATCCTTCGGCAGCATGATCTTTTCTATTTTCTCAAAATTGTCCGGTTCATTTTTTCTCACCCATAAAAGCTTGGGCGCCGTAAAGCCTGCAAAAGCAATATTGGCAGTATACCGGGACAGCTTTTCCTTCCCAATCACCTCATTGAGATAGTCCGTCTCCTTCCCGGTCCTGCCGTCATTCCACAGAATCGCCGGACGGATTACCCGATCCTCCTTGTCCAGAATCACCAGACCGTGCATCTGTCCCCCAAAGCTGATACCGGCCACCTTGCTTTTGTCTGCCTCCTGCAGAAGCTCCTTGATGCCTTCCATGGTCTGGTCATACCAATCCTCGGGCTTTTGCTCGGACCAGCCAGGATTTGGAAAATACAAAGGATACTCCTTAGATACGATATTTTGAATCTTCCCATCGCTGTCCATCAAAAGCAGCTTCACCGCCGATGTTCCCAAATCAACGCCTATATACAGCATAAATCTGCTCCTCTCTAAT
The DNA here is from genome assembly GCF_982438285.1 of Acetatifactor sp. Classification (NCBI taxonomy): domain Bacteria; kingdom Bacillati; phylum Bacillota; class Clostridia; order Lachnospirales; family Lachnospiraceae; genus Acetatifactor; species Acetatifactor sp. The sequence continues at coordinate 4,685 of NZ_CEWDFQ010000216.1, forward strand.
CGTGCTCGTGCACACCACCTTAATCATAAGGGTTTCTCAATAAAAAATCAATAGCTGAAATGATTTTCATGAAAATGTCAAATTTGAAAGTCTCTTTTCTGTTGAAAGTGACGAATCCCAAACTGTGCTCGAACACGTTGACTTCCTTTTTCATTTATGTTACCTTGTTAATGAAACAGCAAATCAGGAGGTGATTCCTATGGCAACCATCAAAGAGATCGCTGCGCTTGCAGGCGTTTCCAGAGGGACTGTTGACCGGGTCTTAAACAACCGGGGCGCGGTGAATCCCGCCACCGCCGCAAAGATCAGGGAAATTGCAAAGGCTCTGGATTATAGGCCAAACCGCGCAGGGCTGGTGCTTGCCGCCCAGAAGAAAAAGCTGAAGCTTGGAATGATTCTCTTTTCTCTGGATAATCCCTTTTTTATAGATGTGCTGGAGGGGGCCAATGAAAAGGCGAACGAGCTGGAGGGCTACAACTGCACTGTTTTGATCCGCCAGATCCCTTTGGACCCGGAGGCACAGCTTCAGGCCATGGAGGAGCTTGTGGCACAAGAGGTAAACGGCATCGCCATGGCTCCCTGCAACGACGAGCGCATCCGCCAGAGCATCAATGCACTTTCCGAAAGAGGCATTCCTGTGGTAACC
>NZ_CEWDFQ010000217.1:0-5317 GCF_982438285.1 Acetatifactor sp.
GTTCAAGATAGACAAAAACATTTGGGTGGAAAGCCCCTCCACCGCCTCCACGTCCCTTATGATCTTAGACTGCAGCCGCCCGGACTGGGTTTCCGTGTGATAGGAAATAGACAGCTGCTGCAGCTTGCAGATCAAGGCCTTGCGAAGCCCTGTCTCAGCGTATCTGGTGGCCTGGCTTTTGTAATCTGTATAAAGGTAATTCATGGGCACATTCAGTGCAATGAGAAAAACCATCAGAATGGAATACAGTATAATGTTTCGGATACTGTCCGGATTTTTTGTGGTGATGTCGTTGATAATATTGGCTGTCACAATGGGCAGTACCCACACGCAGCTGTGCTTGATAAAGAAAAAAATCACCGCCAGCACAAATTTGTGATAATTTCCCTTATACAAAGCAACCAGCGTTATGAGGGGGTGTCCCTTGTGGCGCTTATACATTTCCGTAAACCAATGCTCCGGCTCCATCCCCTTTGGGGGCTTCATTTTATCTTGAAAGGATGACATAAAATAACCTCAAAAAGGGGATGCCAGGCATCCCCTTCCTTTTTCTTTATTAGTTGTTGATCAGCTTGTCCTCTTCGTTGTTCCAGCTGTAGAGCTTGCGCACCTCTTCGCCAACCTTCTCGGAGGGATGCTCGGAAGCAAGCTTTCTCATAGCTTTGAAGTGAACCTGCTTTCCTGCGGGAGACATATCCAGCAGAAATTCCTTTGCAAAGGTACCATCCTGAATATCCTGAAGAATCTTCTTCATGGTCTTCTTGGTCTCTTCGGTGATGATCTTGGGTCCGGTAATATAATCGCCGTACTCAGCAGTGTTGGAGATGGAATATCTCATGCCTGCAAAGCCGCTCTGGTAAATCAGATCCACAATCAGCTTCATCTCATGGATACACTCAAAGTATGCGTTTCTGGGATCATACCCTGCTTCCACCAGAGTCTCAAAGCCTGCCTGCATCAGCGCGCACACACCGCCGCAGAGTACAGCCTGCTCTCCGAAAAGATCGGTCTCGGTCTCGGTGCGGAAGGTGGTCTCCAGCACGCCTGCTCTGGCGCCGCCGATTCCCAGCGCATAGGCAAGGGCAATGTCCTGTGCCTTGCCGGTGGCATCCTGCTCCACTGCAACCAGACAAGGAACACCCTTTCCAGCCTGATACTCGCTCCTCACCGTATGTCCGGGTCCCTTGGGAGCGATCATAGTCACGTCCACATTCTTGGGAGGCACGATACAGCCGAAGTGAATGTTGAAGCCATGTGCAAACATCAGCATATTGCCCTCCTCTAAGTTGGGCTCAATGTCGTTCTTGTAAAGGTCTGCCTGCTTCTCGTCATTGATCAGAATCATAATGATATCGGCGCGCTTTGCAGCCTCCGCTGCGGTATATACCTCAAATCCCTGGGCTTCGGCCTTGGCCCATGATTTTGAGCCCTCATACAGACCGATAATCACATGGCATCCGGAATCCTTCAGGTTCAGTGCATGCGCATGCCCCTGGCTGCCGTAGCCGATGATGGCAATGGTCTTGCCCTCTAACAAGGAAAGATTACAGTCTTCCTGATAAAAAATTTTAGCCATTTTCATTTCCTCCATTTTGTTTCATTAAATTTATAACTGATAGGTTTCCCTAGAGCTAACGCAAGTCAGTCCTCGGTTATGTAAGTGACATTCTCCGTGCCTCGTCCCAGTCCGGCAAGTCCCGTTCTGGCCAGCTCCAGAATTTCATGTCCCTCCAGCAGATGAATAAAGGCTTCTATCTTGCTCTGATCTCCGGTGAGCTCAATGATCAGGCTCTCAGGAGCCACATCAATAATCTTTGCCCTGAAGATATCCGTGATGGCGATAATGCTGGGGCGTTTGTCCGCCTCTGCCCTCACCTTGATCAGCACAAGCTCCCGGTATACGCTTTCCTGTGGCTTAAGCTCCTTGATATCCCGGACATCCACAAGCTTTCCCACCTGCTTTTCTATCTGCTCCAGAATTTCATCGTCTCCCGAAGTCACAATGGTAATTCTGGAAAAGCGGGGATCTGCAGTTACGCCTGCGGTTATGCTCTCAATGTTATAGCCTCTTCTGGAAAAAAGCCCTGAAATACGGCTGAGAACGCCGGAGGTATTGTCCACAAGCAGCTGAAATACTTTTTTCTGCATATTCATCTAACCTTTCCAAGCATCTTTCTAATTACTTAATATAGCAAGTTACTGTGCGAATGTCAACAAAAAACACTTTAGTCTGATAAAGCCTCAGATATCTTCCCTCTTTCTATTTGGCCTCATCGTTTTCCGAGCACTTCGCCAGGGCCAGGGTCCCGGTTCTGGCAACCTCAACAATGCTGATAGACTGCAGCATATTGATCAAAAGCTTAATTTTTTCAGGATTGTCACAGATTTGTATGATCATAAAGTGCTTTGACATATCCACAATCTCCGCTTTCATAATTTCACACAGCTCCATGATTTCCCGGCGGTTGTTTTTATTGTACTTAATTTTGATCAACATTAACTCCCTGGTAATGCACTGCTGCTCTGAATAGGTCTTTACCTTGATGACATCCAGCTTTTTGTTCAGTTGTTTTTCAATCTGCTCAATGGTCCGTTCGTCTCCGCTACTGACAATGGTCATATTTGACACGGCCGGGTCGTCCGTTTCTCCCACTGCAAGACTGTCAATATTAAAGCATCTTCTGGAAAACAGCCCCGCAACCTTACACAGAACACCGGAACGGTTCTCTACCAAAACCGAATAAATTCTCTTTTTCATATCCGTCCCTCCTTTTTATTTCACCAGGTCCATGGGATCGATCAGGCATTCCAGCAGCATGGATTCATTCTTTTCCAAAAAGAGATCCAGCGTTTTGTCCACATGCTCCATATTTGTAAGCCGCAGAAAGGGGATGCCGTAGGCAGAGGAAAGCTTTTCCAAATCCGGGCTGCCCGACAAATCCACCACCGAATAATGATCCTTGTAGGTATAATGCTGATACTCCCGGACCATACCCAGATAATTGTTTTTCAGCACAATGATTTTCACCGGGATATCATGCTGGCGCATGGTTGCCAGCTCCATCATGGACATCTGGAAGGAGCCGTCCCCGCAGACTGCAATCACCTGCCTGTCCGGCGCAGCAAGCTTTGCCCCCATGGCCGCAGGAATAGAATATCCCATGGTGCCCATGCCTCCGGAGGTGAAAAAATTGCCCTTTTTTACAATGTGATAACCGCAGGACCATATCTGATTCTGTCCCACGTCCGCAACATAGACTGCATTCTCTTCCAGTTTTTCGGACAGTTTCGTAATAAAAGCCGCCGGGTCCACATAGGCGGGATTGGGCGTTCTCTTTTTTACCATGGTCTCCCGGTATCCCCTCAGGGCCGCCAGCCACTGGCTGTAGTCACAGGTAAAATCTTCCTTCAGGAAATCTTCAAAAATATGCTTTGCATCACCCACCAGAGGAATCGCAGGCCCTGCGTTTTTGCCAATCTCCGCCGGATCCACATCTATGTGAACCAGCACCTTCCCCTGAGTGATCAAATCCGGCTGGCTCACCGCGCGGTCCGCCACTCTGGCCCCCACCATGATCAAAAGGTCAGATTCATTCATAGCCCTGTTGGCATACGCTTTTCCGTTGTTTCCCACCATGCCAAAGTACAGTGGATGCTTTGTGGGCATGACCCCAATTCCCATCATGGTGGAAACCACCGGTATCTGATGCTTTTCGGAAAAGCTTCTCAGCTCTCCCTGGGCATCGCTTAAAAGGACGCCTCCCCCCGCACAGATAATGGGACGCTTTGCACGCTCCAGCTCCTTTATTACCTTTTTGATCTGCACAGCATGTCCCTTTACCGTAGGCTTATAGGTGCGTAAGACTACCTCCTCAGGATATTTGAATTTGGTAATCGGTGCATTTTGTACATCAATGGGAATATCAATGAGCACAGGACCCTTTCTGCCGGTGTTTGCAATATGAAAGGCCTCCTTAAACACTCTGGGAATATCATTGACATTTTTGATCAGATAGCTGTACTTCACAAAGGATTCCACCGCCCCGGTGATATCCGCCTCCTGAAATACATCGCTGCCTAAAAGCTCGCTGTTTACCTGTCCCGTAATGCAGATCAAAGGAATACTGTCGGCAAAGGCGGTGGCGATACCCGTGATCACATTGGTAGCTCCTGGGCCGGAGGTCACAGCGCACACGCCGGGCCTTCCTGTGATTCTGGCCATGCCGCTTGCCGCGTGAGCCGCATTCTGTTCCGTACGGATGAGAATGGTTCGAATATCCGAATCCAGAATACTGTTATAAAAAGGACAAATGGCTACGCCGGGATAACCAAAAACAGTCTTTACCCCTTCCGCCTCAAGGCATTTTATTATGGCATCTGCTCCTATCATAAAACTTCCTCCTGCTCATGAATTTTTTGAAAATCCGATGCGTTCAATTTCTTCGCCAGCTTCACTGCCTCCGCTGCATCCCGGGAATAACCGTCTGCGCCGATCTCATCTGCATATTCCTGGGTGATCACTGCGCCGCCGATCATAATCTTTGCGTGAACCCCTTCCTCTGCCGCATACTCTATCACCTCCCGCATCCGCTGCATGGTGGTAGTCATCAGGGCTGACAGGGCGATAATCTTTGCGTTATGCTCCTTTGCCGCAGCAATAATTCTTTCCTTGGGAACGTCCTTGCCCAAATCGATCACTTGAAATCCGTGGTTTTTTAACATCAGAGCCACAAGATTTTTGCCGATATCGTGAATGTCGCCCTCCACCGTGGCAATGACCACCACAGGCATATCTTTGGCATCCGACTCCTTTAACAAAAGCGGCTCCAATATCTCAATGGCGTTTTTCATTGCCTCCGCGCTTGCAATCAGCTGAGGCAGAAAATATTTTCCCTTATCAAAATAATCTCCCACTGTGTTTATGGCGGGCAAAAGCACTTCGTTCAACAGCTCTGCCGGGTCTTCTCCCCCTGAGAGCGCATCCTTTGTTATCTGTACAATGCCCTTTCTGTTTCCCTTCAGCACAGCGGTATGCAGCGCATTTCGGAGCTTTTCCTGCTCGGACTCCTCTTTTTGTGAGGCTTTTGGGGCCTCTTCAAAGCCGGGATCTGTCCTTTGGCCTGCTGGCAGGCTCCCTTCCGAAACCGTCCCTTTGGCTGCCAGCAGTCTTTTTTGCAGTTCGGCTTCTTTTTTTTCACGATTTTCCTTTACCCGGCCGGCATATTCGATATAACGGATATCTGCATCTTCCCTGGCAAGCAAAAGATCTGTGGCCAGCGCACAGCTCACCAAAAGCTCCTGGGAGGGATTGGCGATA